>JAZNRY010000081.1:0-22565 GCA_045590995.1 Paludibacteraceae bacterium
AAGTGTATACGCATAGTTCTTTATTGCTGTTAATTAGACTGCAAAGGTAGTGAAAAGTTTTGAGTTGTGCAAGATTTTGGCAATTTATTGTAAAAATAATCGTTCAAGCCCATCGGGCGAGATAAGACTATAGTGCCGAAAGTTAGTATGTATTATACAAGAGATTGTTAGTGCTGAAAGGAGTAAATAGGCATAAATATAGGAAAAGCGTGTGGAAAATCCGTTTCTTTTATGAGAAAAGCGTGTAATTTTTGTAAACAAAATATAAGAAAAGCGTATTCCTCTCTTGCGTATGTCAAATAAAAGTAGTACCTTTGCAGCGTTTTTTAGAATAAAATATATGCTACAGCGTAAATTTACAACAGACTTATCCCGTTTTTTGCAAGAGGAACCCGATAAGATTATGCTCGTCAACGGAGCTCGTCAGATTGGAAAATCATACCTTATCCGCTATGTGAGTCAGCAACTATTTGCCAATTACATCGAGATTAACCTGCAAGAGGACAAGGAAGGTGCGCGTACCTTCGCAAATGTACATTCGGTACAGGATTTCTATGTGCAGTTGGGTATCTTTGCAGGACAGCGCTTGGGGAGTCGCGAAGACACTATTGTGTTTTTAGATGAGATACAAGCATATCCTCATTTGCTGACATTGCTAAAGTTCCTCAATCAAGATGCGCGTTATCGCTATATAGCCAGTGGTTCGCAGTTGGGTATTGCTCTGAAGATGACTCCCTCTACTCCTATGGGAAGTGTGGCTATTAAGCAGATGTATCCATTGGATTTTGAGGAATTCCTGTGGGCTATGGGCGCTAATACAGAGTCTATTGCTGCGGTTCGTGCGCAATTCGAGAAGCGCGAGTCTGTGAATGAGTCGCTGCATGATTATTTATTGCGATTGTTCCGATACTATCTAATCGTGGGTGGTATGCCAGAGGCGGTCAATCAGTTTGTGCATGATCAGAATGTAGCAAAAGTGCGTGCTATACAGCAGGATATCATTGAATTGTATCGTGTAGATGCTTCGCAATATGACGAAGAACAAAAATTGAAGATACGCACTATTTATGATCTCATACCTTCGATATTGGAGAATAAAAAAAAGCGTGTGGTTTATCGCGATATTGAGCATAATAAAAATAAGCGCTATGAGCACTATGAGGAGGAGTTTGATTATTTGACTGCTTCAGGCGTGGCAATGGCGGTGCGTGCTATTAGCAATCCGCATTTTCCGCTGAAAGAGAGCGAGCAGAAGAACCTGCTGAAATTATATCTCAATGATGTGGGGTTACTGACATGCTTGCTATACGGAATGAATGCGAATGCTATTTTGGAGGATATCAAGAGCATCAATTTAGGAACAGTGTATGAATCGGCTATTGCGCAGGAATTGCACGCGCATGGGTGTCCGCTATTCTATTATGATAATAAGAAACTCGGAGAAGTAGATTTTATTATTGATGATTATAGCAACTTATCTGTTCTGCCAATAGAGGTGAAGTCAGGTAAAGACTACTATGTACATAGCGCATTGGATAAGTTTATTGCTAATGAGGATTACTCTGTAAAGGATGCTGTGGTTCTTTGCAACCAACGAGAAGTAAAGATAGATAAAAACGGAATAACATACTTGCCAGTTTATTATTCCATGTTTATTGCTGGAAACAAGAGTACCAAGGATATGATTCTTTCTATACCCAAAATGCCTGAATAACTTATAGTAATCAATAGTATATACAACATGCGGGAAGTGTTGTATTTACAGGGCTTCCAACGTGAGTGTATTTTTTTGAAAAAAGTTTCTTCGCGCGAAGATTGTGCCGAAAGTCTGCTGGTAAAATTATTGAGATGGAAAATTACTTTTGTATTATTTCCCAATGACCACTATAACCGCTGCCAACATAGTTGATATGTTTTAGTTTAGCAAGGTGGCGTTTGATAGTCCTTATACCCTTTTTACTTTTTTGAGCTAATTCTTCCGTAGTAATTTTAGGATTGCTAGCAATTTCATTTTCAATCCAACTATCTAAATCTAACCCTTGAGTATCATCTTGGGTATCATCTTGAGTGCCATCTTGAGTGCCACCTTGAGTGCCACCTTGAGGGACATCTTGAGGGACACCTTGAGTGTCACCTTCATTGAGTATATGCAGAACCAATTTGACTTGCATTAATTCGGTTTGCTCTATCAGTTCGGGTTTAATCCAATGCTTTTCATTCCAAGCGCTCAAGATGAGTGGAAAACCAGAACCAATATTCTCTCCATAACCAATCATGCGCAGCATATTCTGTATGCGTTGGTTACGAGCTTTGCTTTCGCCCCCTGCATAGATTTGTTCTATCGGCAATTTAAGCAATCCCGGGTTGGTGAATATAAATGCATCATCTGTCTTTTCTATTTTGAGGATACCATTCAGCATAAAATCTGCATGAATAATGGCATTGGTCATCGCCTCACGAATAGCTTTGTGTTGTGGGGTATCATCCTTTCTTTCCACACCATCCATAGCAAATGGTCGTGGCAAGTCTTTTGTCAAACGAGGCAATACAATACGAATGAAATTGAATAGATTATTTTCCCATGTACCATCATAGGTCAGTCGATCGCTATAGCGTTGCTCACCGATTAGATTTGACTTGTCAATATAGTCCATACGCAGATTGTCAAATCTCTCGCGAACAGGTAAGCCCTTGCCAAACATGAGCAAACCTGCCATTGTAAGACCTTCCACTCCAGTATTTCTATCAACACCATATCCGCCTAATTGCTTCAAGAACTCTTGGTTATCCAATTCGTTCCATACATGTTCTGGATGGTCAATTTTGAATAATTGGCGATAACGCTCCAAGGTGGGCGTGTCAATATCATCCATGGTATAGTGCTCAAGGATAATACGATCGTTACCTGCCTCGTTGGCATCACGCAACATTAGCTTGATTTCTTGTTCGGTGCAATGATAATCTCCCTCATGGTTACGCTTATAGACTCCTCGTTGCAAGTTATCATTAATGTAAACAGGGCGCATATTGTATGTTGCTTGTGGAACATGAATTGCTATAATTTCTTGCCCATCCACATTGATGAGTTGCACATCTTCATCCACCAATATATTGACATTGACTTTTTTAGGGTCATTAATCAAGTTCCAGAAATCTGTAATTAGTTTCTGCGGATTACTGATGTTTGTGATAGTATAGCGTTTTTGTGGGTCTATTTCTTCTTTGTGCTCCTCTACACCCAAAAGAATAGTACCACCATAGGTGTTTGCAAATGCAGAATATGTCTCCCAAAGAGATTTAGGAAGACCTCTTTCTGCTGCTTTACATTCTAATGTTATGCGCTCACCATGATTGAGCAACTCTTTTATATGTGCCTCATTGATAGCCATAGAAACCGATGCTAATGTTTTTATTTGCAGTATTCGACTGCAAAGGTACAGAAAAATTTGCAGATATGCAAGTTATAACTTGTGAAATGATGATTTATTGGTGAGATTTGTATAAAAAGTCACTTCTTCATTTTTGAGGAATAGGCGTGCTGCAAGTTTCGGGACCACCATAGGAGATCTGTGGGACTTCTATTGGCTTTCTGTGGCTTTCTATAAACATGTCTCTATAATAATGCTGCAAAAATCTTCGGCGCGAAAGGGATTTTGTGCCGAAGATTTGTGAATTTTGCTATAAAAAGACGCTTAAAGCAAGCGGAAGGTGTTGATTACCAACGCCTCCCGCTTGGGTTGTTTTTTTTGTTATTTTTTAATTTGTGCCGAAGATTGTGCCGAAGAATGGCTATATTAGGATGTTGTGCCTTAATTAATGATGTAGATATATTCAGTTTGTTGGGCTGAAAGAATATAATTCAGATACATATAATCTTTGCCAATACACCAACCACATACATGACGATATTCGCTGATATCATAATAATCAACATCTCCGTATATGCGTTCGTTTGCAAAACGGATTGCCTGATAATTAGATAAAGGCATTTTAATAGTGTAAGTGAACTCATGAATATATCCTTTATTTAATAGAATATCCATATTGATGGTATTAATAGCAAAGGTGTCTTCATCTAAATCAACAATCGTTTTATTATATGCGTAAATCTTCTTATGTTCATCAGATATACTAACAATCGAGTCAATATGTATTGTATTTGGGAATTTACGATAACCTTTTGAATCATTTATATCTGCCATAAATTCTTCAAAAGTACCATCAATATGAAGACCAAATACTTGTGGTTTATTAGGGCGTTGGCAAGAAATAAATATAAATGAGCACAATAGTAGAGTATATAATATCTGTATGTGTTTATTTCGCATTTGATACATGTTAAATTTGTAGATTTTATAAATAGACAACTTATTTTTCTCGTTGATTTAATTCTTCAAACTCTTTTAACATATCGGCTTGTACACCTTTACTAAAGTTCTTTTTATGAATAGCATCAATATGTGCGTGACAATGTATGCAAAGGCATTGAAGATTAGACAATTTGTTGTTTAGTTTATTGCCGTCTTTATGATGTACATGAATAAATCTACGGTCAAACATATTATTCGCTTGATAACCGCAAATCTCACAGGTATAATTTTCCACAAGTCTTTTGGCATCAGAAATTTGTTGCCAATCTTTTACATAACCAAAAATATCTACCTCCTTAGCTTCTTCCTCTTGGTTTGTTTCTCCAGCAGCTTTTAATATCTCCACAAAATGTTCTAAAGGCATCCCTCTATGATATTGTGCATTTAACATACTTGCACAATATGCACATAATTGCAAATCAGATACGGTTTCCTCTCGCAAACCATTATCCATATCAAGGACTTTCACTTCGTTAGTGTTAGCGTATCTATAATGGTCTCTAAAACCCCCACTTTCCATAAATTCTTGTATGGTATCACATTGACATATATGAAATTTTGGAGATCCATATTTAATAAGATGATAATTTCGTTTATACATAAATACTTGGTGATAATGCCCATAATTATCTTTGATATAGATACCATTTTCACCTTTATCGTTTTGAAATTCTACATTCCCTCTACCGTTTTTGAAGATTACATCCGTAGGCTTAACAACAGTGTATCCACCTGTATACTCAACATCTATACCGCGCTTTTTCAAAGCTGCTTTTGTGAGTGGGAATTCATATATAGGGTCATCATCTATAGGCATAGTCATTTATTTTGATTAACAAAATTTTCTAATATTTCATCTCCATTGGTAACGATACGAAACTCTACTCGACGAGATAAATTCCTATCAATTGCTTTACCCGATATAAATGTGTATTCTCCATTTTGATCTAGTGCCTTCCCATATGATAGACCATTAGCTGTAAACCAATATTCTAACATCCGTTGTTGCTCGGGAGTATACTTTTGAATAGTTGGCATTTCTCGCAAATACTTTAACACCGCAAGCGATCGTTGCTGTGAAAGACGCGCATTATCTATAAAAGGGTCATTGCTGCTACCAGAAAATCTCAAATTATCGGTATGTCCTTCAATTCGAATTTCTTTAATACGGTGACGCAAAGTATCTTGGATTAGTATATCAATATATTTGGGTAAAAACTCATCTAGAATTTCTTTAAACTTAGGAGTTAATTCAGAACTGCCAATCGCAAATAAAACTTCTGGGTTGTTGAATTTCATTGAGAGGTCTTTCCCAATAATTAATTGCCAGTCAGCAGGACGATTGCGAAACTCATTCTCTAATTTTTCATGCAATTTATTACGAGTATCTACATAGTCAGTAAGAACAGTTTGATTTATTTGTACTTGTTTCATGTATGCTACAGCAATGAATAAAAATATAATCATCAAGCCAGTCATTAAGTCCGAGACCGACATCCAAACATTATGCTTTTCTGACATAGTATTAAGCGTTATCAATCATTTTTTGTATACATTGATCAAGGTTAGCAAGTGTGGTATTTAAACGAGTATAGAAATGTCCATCAAGGTTTTCTATTTGTTGCATCAAACTTTTTGAACCTTGCTGAATTACACCCAAACTATCGTTCATTCCACTACGAGTGGTTTTCCAAAACTCTTTAGAATAATCATTAATTTTAGAAATATCTTCTAGTTGTTTCATTAATGCTTGAACTGCATCAACAAAGTTTCTTTGCTTCTTGACCCAATCATTGAGAGAACTTTGGGCATCTTTGAATTCTGTCATGCTTGTTTTGTTAAGTTCTGCGGCTGTATTGAGATTTGTGACAATTTCAATAAATCGTTGATCTTCAACCATAACTGCATTAAGAGCATTTATAATCTTTTCTAACTTACTGCCATCGGAAACAAGTGCTTTTGTATCTTTCCCTACATTGAGCAATGTTGTTGATGTTGTTTCAAAATCTTCTTCCATAGATTTATATTGCTTTGTAAGTGCTATTATCATTTCTTTATTCTCTTGTTGCCAGGTATTAAGTTGCTCGACAGATTTATTAAGTTGCTCGAAATTCTCCTGAACAAGTTTGTTAATTAACTCGCTCATCTGACGATTAAATTCTTCTGTAACTTTTTTCATCACCTCTACCAGTGCTTCAGTATTGCTCTTTTCAAGTAATTTAGAGAATTCATCAAATTTTTCAGTCAATAGTTGGTTTGTCTTTTCCATACTATCCTCTATATATACAACTTCTCCGTGTAATTTATCTCCAAATGTTTTGACTTCATCAGAAATTTCATTTTGAGCAGATGCAATACCCTCTGTGATACTAACAAGTTCTCCTACATTACGATTTGTTTCTGTCGTGGATTCTGAGATTGTATTTGCTTTCTCAAGAATATTTTCTAACGACTCATTTGTTTTTTGATTGGCTTTGATTAAAGTGTTTATATTAACATCTCCAGCAAGTTGTAATGTCAATAATTGCGAAAGAACCCCCTCAATATTCCGAGAATCATCACTTATTGATGATTGTAATGTTAGAATTTGAGTGACACTGCTATTTTGACTTATTTGTTCCTCTTTTATTTTTTCTAAAGTTTGACTAACAGAATTATAAAATGCAGATTGCACAGCAGTTTGTTGCTGTGTATGCTGTACTATTGTTTTGCACATCTGATTCACAGCTTGTGTAATCTGTGCAGCTGCAAGATTAATATCGGATGTCCCCTTGTCTAAATTATCAAACAAACGACTGATAGTACGAGAGAGCACAAGCGAACCTATCATACCAGCAAGTGAGGTAAAAAAGGCGGTTTTTAATCCGTCTAACAAATGTGGGATGCTATTGTCAAGATCATGGGTTTTGAAATGTAATAAACCAATGGTAATGCCTAAAAAAGTTCCAAGTACACCAAGCGTTGAAATAAGTGATGGAAGTTGTTCTATCCAACGACGCTTTTCAACGAGTTTACCTTTTTTGTCACAGCTAAGAATATATATCCATGCGGCAACAAAAGCTACGACGATTACAATTAAGCTGCTAATAGTTAGTGTCATATTAAGTTTGTTTTACTAAATTAATTCACGATATAACTATAGGCATAAAATAAAAAGCGTGGAGTCCGACTGTTGTCGTTCCACCCTTAGAGGCTCTCGCATTGCCCAGAATAATAGAACCGACAACGCGAAGCCCACGCCGAATATAAATATACTCTCGTGCTATATCACAATTAAGGTACGCGCATGCGTACTTAGTTTATACGCAAAAGACATACCAAATAGGCACAAGAGGGATAATCTATATCCCGTAGGACATCTACCGTTGCTAAGTCCTGATTATTCTTGAAATTTGCGAGATTTCTAAAGGTCAGAACAGAGCGTCAATAAACGCCTTTAAATATGTCTGCTACTCCAGCCGATGATGCGCAGACATCCCCGGCGTGGAATTGCGGGTGCAAAGGTAGTGAATTATTTTGAATTGAGCAAGAAAAAATGCTTTTGGGGGTGTTTTTTCTGGTGTAGGGTGTATGGTGTAGAGTGTAAAGGTGGGGATTTACTCGGCGGAGTACCGCCGAGCACTAAACCAGTGGTGGGAATTAAGCATGTGCACTCCGCGCTCATTCGTGCACAATTATTAGTTAACTATCTCAGGATTTTGGGTAACTTATTTAGGATTCCAGTCAACCTTTTTAGGAAGGCAGTCAACTATTTTAGGGAGCAATCTTAAGAAACAGCACTTTTTATAGGCGGGAAGTTGATGCGCTCTTCTCTCGGTCGTCTGTCGGTGTTCGGTCGGTGGAATAGGGCAAGGTATAAGAGAGGTAAAAGAGACGGCAATCTTAATAAAAAGCACATTTTATATTTCGGAGTTCTTAGGTCGTTCCTTGGTTCTTCTTTGGTTCGTCCTTGGTTATTAGCACGGGAGTACCAGAGACGGTATAAGGGAGAGAAATCTTAATAAAAAGCCTTTTCCTAGAAATAAAGATATACACGGCAAACTACCGCCGTGCACATAACAGACTGCGGGAACAAAAGCAAACAACAATAACCACTTTAATCCAACAACTACTTCGCGCGTCAACCAGAAAATAAACAAAGACATCGATAGGTTTCCTACCGATGTCTTTGTTTTGTATTGTCGGCTACTGCCGAGGTGGTGTGCCCCTTAGGAGCAGGTTGTGTCGCTGCGCGAGGGCTGGCAATTATGCGAAGAGTTTGCCGAAGTCCTCGTGGCTGATCTCTTTCTCCTCGATCTTGGCTACGCCCTTGAGTGCGTCGTAAATCTTGTTCTCTGCTACGCGCTCAACGATACCGCGGAGTTGCTTCTCATCCTTGAGCATTTGCTCTGCGTAGTTAGCCAAGTAGCTATCCTCTACGTGCATCAAACCATATTGCATGAACTGCATGCGAGCCACCTCTTTAGCGTATGCCTCTACGTCCTCTTTCTCTACTTGAACATTGAAGTGCTTAGCCAATTGGTCTTTCGCGAGATGCCAACGGAGCTCGTCCACCATTGCTGGGAAGTCTTTCTCAAGTTCCTCCTCAGTCATCTTCTCGTTGGTAGCTTTTACCCAACGTTTGAGGAATGCCTCTGGGAACTCTACCTTAGCCATCTTCTTCATCACAGCTGCCTTTGCGTCCAAACCGAACTTGTACTTAGCATCCTCTGCCATGTTTTGCTCGATCTCGGCTTTGATGTGTGCGCGGAAGTCTGCCTCATCAGCGATATTGTTCTCGCCATACACCTTTGCAAACAATTCGCCGTCAATAGCCGCAGCTTGGTGACGGGTAATAGCTTGCAACTCGAAGGTGAAGTCAGATGTCAATTCTTTTGCCTCCTCTTTGGTGATACCGAGCATAGAGCTTACCTCTACTTCGCTACCGTATGCTTTGGTTGGGTTGAAGGTGATAACATCGCCTACCTTTGCGCCTGCAAAGAGTTTCGCTTGCTCTGCATCCTTCATGTATTGAGGAGTGAGCATACCGTTCTCCTTCACGATGCCGTTCTCTTTTTGCTCGGTGAGCAGACCCTTGAGCACGTCGCCGTCTTGCACCTCTTCAGCGTTTACGTAGTCGCCAAAGCGTTGTGCATAGCTTTGTACTTGGTTCTCCACCATCTCATCGGTAACGGTGATGGTGTATTGGGTGAGTTTGTTCTTGCCGTTGAGCATTGCGTCGAACTCTGGAGCCACAGCAATGTCGAAGCAGAAAGTGAAAGTGTCTTGTGTGTCGAAGTTCACCTCTGGAGTGAGTTCCTCGTTTGGCAATGGGTCGCCGAGGAGGTTGAGGTGTTGCTCTTCGATGTACTTGTTGAGGTTCTCGCCGATGGTTTTGTTGATAACCTCAGCAAGGATGCTCTTGCCGTACATCTTTTGCAACATGCCCTTAGGTGCCATACCCGGACGGAAACCTGGGATGTTGGCTTTCTTACGAATTTGGATAAGTTCTTTTTGAACTGCCTCTTGGTAGTCTGCTGGCTCCACAGTCATGGTGATTACCGCAGTGAGGTCTTTGATTTCTGATTGTTCAATTTTCATATAACTAAATTTTTAATTTGATTTCTTTTTTGAGTCAGGAGTCAGGAATCGAGAGTCAAGATTTATTTGCGCGTTTGCGTTCGAGTTCGTCGAGGATGATTTTGCGGATACGCATGTAGTTTGGCGTTACCTCTACGTATTCATCTTCCTTGATATACTCCAATGCCTCCTCTAGCGAGAAGATTACAGGTGGTGGCAATACTGCCTTGTCATCTGCCGATTTCGAGCGCATATTGGTCAGTTTCTTCGACTTGGTCACATTGATTACAATGTCGCCCTCTTTGCTATTCTCGCCCACAACCTGACCTGCATATACCTCGTCTTGTGGCGAAATGAAGAATCGTCCGCGGTCTTGCAGTTTGTCTAGCGCGTAGGCGTATGCCGTACCCGACTCCATGGCGATGAGCGAACCGTTGTTGCGCTTCACAATCTCGCCTTTGTAGGGTTGGAACTCCAAGAAACGGTGCGCCATAATCGCCTCACCTGCCGACACATTCAGCACATAGGTACGCATGCCGATGATACCACGGCTCGGAATCTCGAACTCGAGTTGTACGCGGTCGTTGATCATCTCCATGCGGGTCATCTCGCCCTTGTGGGTGGATACATATTCGATAATCTTACCCGAGCACTCCTCTGGGGTGTTCACGGTGAGTTGCTCCACAGGTTCGCACTTCACGCCGTCAATCTCCTTGATGATGACTTGTGGCTGACCCACTTGCAACTCGTATCCCTCACGACGCATGGTTTCTACGAGCACGCTGAGGTGCAATACGCCACGGCCAAAGACATTCCACGAGTTCTCGTCCGTACCGCGCTCTACGCGCAATGCCAAGTTCTTTTCGAGCTCTTTGTCGAGGCGTTCTTGGATATGGCGAGAGGTCACGAACTTACCGTCTTGACCGAAGAATGGCGAGTCGTTGATAGTGAAAACCATAGACATTGTTGGCTCATCAATGGCGATGGGCTTCAATGCCTCTGGTGTCTCGATGTCGCAAATAGTGTCGCCAATCTCGAAGCCGTCGATGCCGATGAGCGCGCATATATCGCCCGATTTCATTTCGTCGGTTTTAATGTGTCCCATGCCCGAGAAGGTGTGCAGTTCTTTGATTTTTGTCTTGACCATCGTGCCGTCTTTCTTGGCGAGCATGACGTTCTGACCGTTGCGCAGTGTACCGCGATGCACACGTCCCACAGCGATACGACCTACATATGGGTTGTAGTCGAGACTGGTGATGAGCATCTGTGGTGTTCCCTCCAGCACCTCTGGTTCGGGGATATACTTGATGATGGCATCCATCAATGCGGTCAGGTCTTCGGTTGGCTGCTTCCAATCGGTGGACATCCAGCCGTTCTTTGCCGAACCGTAGAGCGTTTGGAAATCGAGTTGCTCCTCTGTGGCGTCGAGGTTACACATTAGGTCAAACACCTCCTCTTGCACCTCGTCGGGACGGCAGTTGAGTTTATCAACTTTGTTGATGACTACGATAGGTTTGAGGTTGAGTTCCAACGCCTTTTGCAGTACGAAGCGAGTCTGTGGCATGGGGCCTTCGAAGGCATCCACAAGCAGCAGCACGCCGTCTGCCATGTTCAGCACGCGCTCCACCTCGCCACCGAAATCGGCGTGGCCCGGAGTGTCAATCACATTGATTTTGTAGCCCTTGTATTCAATCGCTACGTTCTTTGCTAAGATGGTGATACCGCGCTCGCGCTCGAGTTCGTTGTTATCGAGGATGAGTTCACCCTTCTGCTCGTTGTCGCGGAAGAGGTTGGCGGTGTACAGCATCTTGTCCACGAGCGTTGTTTTGCCGTGGTCCACGTGTGCGATGATGGCTATATTTCTGATTTTTTGCATAAGTTTTGAGTGTACTTGTATATGCGCGCACATTACGCACGATATAAAAAAGTCTGCAAAGGTACAATTTTTTTTTGATATATGCAAACCAACTACAGAATTTCATACAAAACAAATAGCAAGTGAGCAAAAAAAGGGAGGTAAGACCTGCATAAAACACTGAAAATACGCTAAAAAATAAAGTTTTTGTCATTTTTCTTGCATATATGCATTTTTTGTAGTACCTTTGCAGCGGAATTGGATGAACTTCTCTCGTAAGACAATAATTCGAAAGACTGTATTACGCAGCAAGCACATTCCGATGGGGTCCTATAGCTCAGTTGGTTAGTAGCACCTGACTCATAATCAGGGGGTCCTTGGTTCAAGCCCAAGTGGGACCACAAAAAAGAGTTGCTCAAAGGCAACTCTTTTTTGTGTATCTTAAATCAACAGAGCTTTAGAATTTCCAATTCACTCCAACAAGGAAATGGATACCCTGCGACTTATAGCCGTAAAAAATATCATGCTTGCGATTGAGATAATCATTAACCTCGCCATACACACTCAGCCAACGATTGATAGCATACTGTCCACCGATATTGAGCGAAATGATTGGGGCGAGAGTTATTGCAGTAGCGCCGTCAGGATATTTCTGCACAAAAGCCATTCTACTACCTGCAAAATAATTCTCCGAATATACACTCCATTTAGAGTCAATATGTATATCTAAACGGGCATAGGCATCCCAATTAGGGCGGTCAAAAACATTCGTTCCTTTGACGCGATTCTCTTGGAAATAAGGTTCAGTAGGGTCCATGGAAGGAATAGGATCTTGTTGGTAGAAATAATAGTTTCCTCCCATATTCAGTTCGATAATATCGCGATAGTGGTAATGAAGATTAGCACCTACTTTCCATCGTTGGAATTGGCTTTGCCATAGTTGATAATCTAAAGCACCTCTATCCATGACAGCACGCATGTTGCAAGCACTATGCATATAGGCGTATCCACCATAGATATCAATGAGGAGTGTTTTAATAGGGCGGATTTTGAATCCAACCTGCGCATCTACAGGCGTATAATCTCGTGGAGCCTGCCATGCAAAACCTTGTCGCAAGTTTAAATAGCGATTGTACCCCATGTATTCTTGCCATGTGCCGAGTCCGTAATGTCCCGTAGCATTGGCATACACATGGAATATGTTATCCATCATGTTCCATTCGAATTGAAGATTTGGCGATGGTGCAAAGCTCAGGTTCTCTATATTACTTAGCAGTTTGCCTGTACCTATATTCATGTCAATATTCACACCCGCATGCAAGCGTATGTGTTGACTTTTATATTCGTAAAACGGTTCTATGCGAATATTGTGCCGCGGAGTAGGCAACTTAAGACCATCTAACGATGTGGTATAAAAGTTGTTTTGCACATATGCGTTGAGTCCTGCGCTATGTTGCGTGTTAGTCCACCATACATTTACTTGCGATTGGACGCTATGTTCAAATGTTTCGCGCTCTGCAAAGGCATTGTATCCAGTTTGTACTACATATTGGACAGCAGATTTCCCCGTGGAGCGCACTCCAATCTTGGCATTAGCGTTCCAAAGTGTTAGACTGCCCAACAAGGGATAAGTGCTATAATCGTTGTTTCCTTGTACTCCAAAATACAAGTCTGCACCAGAGAAATGGCGGGTAACTACCATGCCCAGTTTAGATTGAGAAAGTGCATCTTCCCCCCAATACGCATCGTGGTTGGCATAGAGGTCAAGCGACATTTTTTTCTTGTGATGAATTTGGTAACCAAATAAAAAATGCGTATTTCGGTAACCACCAGCTGCTTCAATTTGTCCTTGCAGGGGAGCCTGCGGCAAGAATTGCGTCTCAGAAGCAGGCAAAAGACTGACATTATAACCGATAGTCAGCGGGGTCGAATATGTGGAATAAATCACAGGATTCAACTGAATATCGTGGGTTATAACAGCAGGCTGCTGATTAATTTTACCTGCGCTTTGTATGACTGGTTGAAAGTCGCGCTCCACAGTCACAACACGACTAAGGGTCGAATCGCTTTGGGCCATCAATAGTTGGTCATTGCTTATCAACCACAACGCGATAAGACAGAACAGCATTTTTCTATTCATTGCAACAGACTTTCTCATAATGTATCCTCCTCTATTTCAGTCACATCCTCATGTGTACTCATTTCTTCCAAAGCAACCAATTTCTCAGCGATAATCGACTGTATATCATCGTCTTGTCGATAGTTCGTTTGCAATGCTAACAGGTATTGCCTCGCTTGGAAAATGTCATTGCGCTGGATATTAATATCTGCAAGTAAAATCAGACTCTTAGCCAACCAATATTGTTGCGAAGTCTGCATTTGTGTAAACGACATTACCTCTTGTTCCGCCAGTTCAATGGATCCTAACTGGAAATACGCATATGCCAATTGATATTTGGCTTCTGCCCCCATTGCTGTACGCACTTCTTTGGACAATGGCGTCAAATCCACCACTGCTAAGCCATATTGTTTCTCTTTCAAGTGAGCCTTAGCACGACAATAAAGAGCCTCTTGTCGAATCACATCAGTAATATCCGTTTGCTCAAGCAACTGGGTTGCAACAGCCACCACATCCATCAAACCATCCTCATATTGGCTGCATCGCAACATACCCAAGAGGGCTGTTGTACGATTATGCGAAGAGGACGCATATTGCAACATTCGCTGGAAATAGTAGTGTGCCGTACGATACTCTGCTTTGTCATAAGTAAGCTCTGCTACGCGCATGCACGCCTCTTCGATATGCGGATTACCATCCACATCTGCCAACGCGCTATATTGCTCAATCGCGCTATCATATTGACGCAACTGATAGAAACAATTTGCCGCATAGTATTGCGCTGTTATGCAATAGCGTCCTTGTGGACAGAAGGAAGTGAGATAGGTGCTCAAACCTGCTGCTGCTTGCTCATAATTGCCCATAATATATTGCAATTCGGCTGTCACATATACCAACGAATCCTCTTGCGTAGAGGTATGCATATTTATCTTATTAAGCGTCTTTGTGTAAGCAAGGTAATCCTTAATCTTATTCGTTTCAACATACACTTGCTCTAAGTTTTCCAATGCACTATAAGCATCCTCGCTACCCGCATACTTCTCAATGGTACTCTTGAAGGCTGCAATCGCTTTATCATATTGATGCAGAGTGCGATAAGTCATACCCAATTCAAGAGCCGCCTTTGAAGCTTTGTTACTGCGCGGATACTGACCGATAAGACGCGTATATACACTTATCGCCTCGTCGTTTTGATCCAATTGCAAGTGTGCACGAGCTGTCTCATACAATGCATCATCGGCATAATCAGAACGAGGATAACGAGTTGATAAGCGTTCCAATGTTTGAATCTTTTCCTTGTATCGGTGAAGAAGACCTAATGCATATCCCTTCTGGAAAAGCGCATAATCTACACCGTAATTGGAGAGTTGAACAACACGATCATAAGTGTCAATCGCATCTGCAAACTGACGGCTATTGAATTGACAATCGCCCAAGCGATTAAGTGCATCAGAATAGGTTGTTTGCTTGGTGTCTGCTTTTTCTATATACTGACGGAAAATATGCTCTGCTTGTTTTAATATATGTTGATTGAAATAGGCATATCCTTTTAGATAGAGTGCCGCCACATAGTTGTTAGACTTGTTCGCATTAGATTGTTTGTTAAAGATATTCAGGTCTTCCAAACACTCCGAATACTTAGACTGACGGTATTTACTTTCCGCACGCACAAAATACGCATCGGTTTTGTATTCTGAGGTGCTTTTCTCATTGTCAATCACTTGTGTCATCCACTTTATGCTCTCGTGCATATTTCCACGCAAGAAGGCATCTATACCCATCTGATAACGCAAATACTGCATCGTTTCGCGCATTTTCTCATCGGGTTGTTTCACCTCTGCCAACGCTTCATATGCCGCTTGATAATTTTTGCTATTCATGTACATGTCTGCCATGAGAGCATACACCTTGTTGGCATATTTCGTATTGGGATATTCGCGCAAGAACTCTTGAAAAGCTGTAATACTCTCACCCAATGCAGAACCTTGTAAATAGGTAATTTGCACATAGTTGTACATGGCTTCCTCGCGCAATTGAGGATTGATATTGAGTCGTATAGCGGCGGCATATGCCAACTTAGCATTCTCTTCATCACCTATGCGCAGATAGCTATGCCCCAAATGCAAGTAACCGCTTTCCGAAATGGAATCTTTTTGTTCTTTGACGGTTTTGAGTTGTTGAACTGCCTCTTGATATTTTCCCACTTTATAGTTGGCAACACCCAGCAAATAAATATCATTACGGAGCGGTTCTCTCTTTAGTTCGTTGCTATGTTGGTGGTAAGCAGTGAGGTGCTCAATGGCTTTATCATAAGCACCATCTTGGTAATACATTTCGCCCAACATACGATGCAATTCGTAGTTGTTTTTATTCTCAGGAAATGCCTCCAACAAATGATTAGCGCGCTCATAAACCTTTTCATATTCGCCCTGAGCGTATGCTATCTGAATAATATAATAAGGTGCTATCTGCTGATAACCGCCCAATTGCTCCACAGCCAAAAACTCCGCCAATGCACTTGGAAAGTCTTTTGCACAATAGTAACAATAACCCGCATAATAGCGCGCATGAGGTGTGTATAAAGACTGCTTGTTTTTCAACCGCAAGAAATGAGACAATGCACGCTCATAGTTCTTTTGTTGCAGTAGCGTGTATCCCCAATAAAAATACAACATTGGCTGCGAATCGCGCGATAGGTTCTTAGGATTAACCTTAGCAAAAGAACGATTTGCCTGTTTGTATTTCTTTTTCTCGGCATGCAACACACCTTCCATCAAATAAACCTCATCGCTATATGGCGTATAAGGGTACGCTTCCATATAGGACTTAATGTCCGAAGACACCACCTTTGTACGCTCCTGAAACTGCTGTTGCAGATCACGGAATGCTTGTTCGTAATCTTGGGCACAAACATGCGTTGTACTCAAAAAAACACCTATAATATAAATAACTACTCGTTTCATTACATATAGCACACCTATTGTGCGGTTATTGTATTGACTATTGTGCAATAGCAGTAATTATCTCCTGCGATTGCGTTTTTTGCGTTGCAATTCGCGTTGGCGTTTGCGGTTGATGGCTTGAATGACAAATACAACCACGATAAGTGCGAGTACAACAAGAATGAATATCACCAATCCCATACTCAGGTTATCGCCTTTCACGCGCGACCACATCGCCAACATGTCTTCGGTCTTGTCGCCGCAGTCGTGCATCAATGCGCAACGCTCAATGACTGTTTGGTCAGGATAGAACACATGATTCGCATGCACTGCCTCTGCACCCTCGCCAAAGAAATAGGTTAGGTCGGAGGTCGCTTCAATCTCCTCATCGTTTGCCCACGCAAGAATAGTTGAGTCTGCCACCACGCTCACATAGCCAATCTCCTCCATGTTCAAGATGGCGTTCTCTGGCATACACATATAGTTGATGAAGTAGCTTGCAGCCTTGGTGTTCTTTGCATATACTGGAATACACCAGCCGTCGAACCACACATTGCTACCCTCTTCAGGCACAAAGTATTCGAGGTTAACACCCACTTCAGCAGCTTCATCAATTGCCCATTGTGCATCGCCTGACCAGCTGAGGTTGAGCCACGCTTTACCCTTGGTCATTTCTTCTTTACCGAAGTCCACTTCCCAACCTGCTATATTGCTCTTCATACTAGTTAGGAATTCTTCCACGCGTTGAATACGGTCCTCCGTAACATTGGCTACCAACTCATCACGGCTCACTTCACCACGAGCAATCTCCTCGCGGTAAGCATACAACACGACAACCGAGTAAATATCGCGGAAGGCATCTTTCATAAATACCTTGCCAGCAAACTTAGGGTTTTGCAAACCACCCAAAGAGAGAATATCCTCCTTATTCACCAATGCTGTATTGTACAAGATACCTGTTGTACCCCACATATAGCCTACAGTGTAGTCTGCCACGCACACGCTACTGTCAGGTGCCATCTGTTGGAATTTATCTACTGCGAAAGGTGATACCAATTTCGTGTAGTCAGGCGTATTGCCAAAATCCTTGTTGATAGGTTGCAGCAGTTTATTGCGAAGCATACGCTCAATGATATACTCCGAAGGACAAATCACATCGTAGTCCTCGTGACCCACCTCAATCTCGGTAAGCATCGACTCATTAATATCAAAGGTCTGATACAACACCTCCACCTGTTCGCCTGTTTGCTCATAGTACCACGCTGGGAAACCATTGAGCACATTCATGTCGATATAGTCTGCCCAGTTATACACCTTCAGCGTATGCTCGCGGTCAGCAGCAAAAGCGTTAGATACCAATACACAAGGTAGCACCAAAGCGGCTACAGCAAAAAAGAACTTTTTCATTTCGTTTTGTTTTGTTGTTTATGGGTTCGTATATTCATAATTATCAGCAAGACCAAAATGGTCAAGAAAATCAAGGAGAACAATGGGCGCAACTCAGGTGTCAAACCGCCCTTGCGAGCATCCGCATAGATAAAGGTAGATAGGGTCTCCAATCCGCTACTACCCTTTGTAAAGTAGGTCACGCCGAAGTCGTCAATACTCAATGTCAAACTCAAGATAAAGCCACTAATCATTCCTGGCCACAATTCTGGCATCATCACTTTGCGAAGCGCTTGGAATGGGGTTGCACCCAAGTCTAACGCTGCCTCATAGATATTCGGATTCATTTTCGTTAATCGTGGCATCACGCTCAACACAACATATGGTGTACAAAACACTACATGCGCGGCAATCACAGTACCTAGTCCACGACTAATACCCAAGAATACAAACAGCAAGAATAAACTGATACCCGTCAATATATCTGGGTTAATCATCGGAATACTATTCATGAAAGTGAGAATCTTGCGATCGCGATTGCGCATATGATAGATACCTATCGCAGCCAATGTCCCCAATACGGTAGAAATCAATGCAGACGACAGCGCAATCACTACCGTGAAGAATATCGCACGGTATAGGTTGGGATCAACCTTCACTTGTGCCACCGCATCGTAACCAGTAAACAGGTTCTCATACAAACCAAATGTAAATCCCGTCCAGTTACCAAACACTTTGCTTTGTGTAAACGAGAATATGATAATGAGGAGGATAGGGGCATACAACACCACCAACAGCAACCACAAATACGCTTGTGCTGCTATGCGCGATCCCAATCCTCGCTGCTCAATCTTCGATTTCTTATAATTTTCAAACATGTCTCTAAACTCTAAACACTCAACACTCAACGATTTATATCCTCCTTGTCTCCGCCGAAGAAACTGGTCAATCCAATGATTATCAGCATAATTAGCGACAATGCTGCGCCGTAGTTCCACATCGCTATGCCGCCTTCGCCGAAGCAGCGTTGGATTAGCGAACCAAACAGTGTCACCTTGTTATGGGTCAACAACTCTGCGATAGCGAAAGTTGAAACAGTTGGCATAAACACCATCACAATACCCGAGTAGATACCTGGCACCGACAACGGCAATGTCACTTTCAAGAACACCTGATGACGCTTTGCGCCCAAGTCGTGCGCAGCTTCAATCAAACTGGTGTCCATCTTTTGCAGGGTATTGTAGATTGGGTAGATCATGAATGGCAGGAAGTCATACACCATACCAAAAAGCAACGCTCCTTCACCCAATGGCAAACCAAACATACGGAACAACTCCACCGTCGCAATCGTGCGCAACAAGAAATTGATCCACATTGGCAGGATAAACAACATCGCCATCACCTGCGGTGTCTTAAAGTCTGCCATTGCCATGATGTATGCTGCGGGATAACCCAACAATAGACAAATGATAGTGGTAATCAGCGCAATAGCCAACGAATAGATAAAGGTGTTTATCGCCTCCGACTTGGTGAAGAAACTCACAAAGTTCTGTATCGTAAAGCTACCATCAGCATCCGTAAAGGCATACACACCAATCAGCACCAATGGCAGAATTACCAAGCACAGCATAAACAGCGCGTAGGGCCATGCCCATGTACTACGCGACTGAAACACCATTCTTAATTTATTACTTTTCATGCCTATCACCTATAGCGGCTTTGCCGCGTCCTATAGCCCTTCAGGGCGTCCTTTAACCTCTTTCTTATACAATCTTATATAACTTGGTGCCACGCGAATACCCACTCTATCGCCATCGTCCCACACATCATTGGTGTCCACAAAAATATCATCGCCATCGTCCGTGCGAACGGTCAAATGATAGTGATCGCCCTTGTACAAGATGAAATATACCTCGCCGCACAACACACCATCTTCCTCATCGTCTTGCAGATTCACGCGGTTGAAGTCCACTTCCACTTCCACTTCTTCGCCTACTTCGAATCGCTCTGCCACACGCTCTGGGATATCCCATTCCTCGTCCAAGAACCGCACACGATTATCCTCCAGCACTTCGCCTTCGAAGGTGTTGCACAATCGCTCTTTCTTCATCACCTGTATATCTTCGGGCTTGACCAATAGTCCCACTTTCGTGCCTGGCTCAAAGGCGTGATAGTCTTGAATCATCAGTTCATAGCCCTCATCCGTCAGCACAGTCATCTCGTAATGCACACCCTTGAAGATACAACTCTGTACCTCGCCATGCAACTGCCATGGACTATCCTTGCTTTTCGCCTCTTTGCCTTTCGCCTCATCGCCTAATCGCCCGATATAAATATCCTCAGGTCTCACCACCACATCCACTTCGGTATCCTCGCCAAAACCTTTGTCCACGCACTCAAAGTCATGCTCGCAGAAGTTTACCATTTTATCTTTCACCATAGTGGCATCCAAGATATTACTTTCGCCGATAAAATCGGCAACAAAGCAGTTTTGTGGCTCGTTATACACATCCGTAGGTGTACCAATCTGCTGAATCTTTCCTTCGCGCATCACCACCACACGGTCACTCAAGGTCAATGCCTCTTCCTGGTCGTGTGTCACATAGATGAATGTAATACCCAACTTCTTGTGCATCGCACGAAGCTCCATCTGCATGTCTTTGCGCATCTTCAGGTCCAACGCAGCCAATGGCTCATCCAGCAGCAACACTTCTGGCTCATTGATGATTGCACGAGCAATAGCCACGCGTTGTTGCTGACCGCCCGACAGACTATCCACATCGCGGTACTCATAGTCGGTCATGCCCACAGTCTTCAGCGCTTGCTTCACCTTCTTCTCAATGACTTTCTTATCCACCTTCTTCAGTTTCAATCCGAAAGCCACATTGTCAAATACATTCAAGTGGGGGAACAACGCGTATTTTTGGAACACCGTATTCACATCGCGCAAGTGTGGAGGCATCGTGGTCACATCTTCGCCGTTCAGCAAGATATCACCCTCTGTTGCCACTTGAAAACCTGCTATACAACGAAGCAAGGTAGTCTTTCCGCAACCCGATGGACCCAAGATAGTTACGAACTCGCCTTTCTTGATTTGAAGGCTCACATCGTCCAAGGCAAATTTACCGTCCTCAAACTGTTTGGACACATGATTCACCTCAATGATAAAATCCGATTTCTGCATTTGGTTTCTTCCTAAATGTTGAATTTATAAAAGTGACCATCGTTTTCGCTATGGTACACTATAAGTGTAATACATAAAAGTTCGTTTTAGCCAATTTGGGTGCAAAGGTACAAAAAAAAAAGCATAAACACAAAAAAAAGAGCAAAAAGTTTACTTTTATGCGATTTTTGTGGTGTTTAGGCTGCGTGGAGTGGCAGTAACTTCGAGGTGGGCGAGCATAGCGAGGTCGGTGCCCTCGAAGGTACAACCCTGCCACTCCGCGCGAGGACATGGTCCGCATTTACTCTGCATTTTGCGAATGTACTTTCCCTCCTCCACTCCAAAACAGACAACACATTGTCTAAAAAAAAAGCAAAATCCCATTTGAGTAACTCAATGAGATTCTGCCTTTTCTTTCAGTACCGCGAGCGGGACTTGAACCCGCACAGCCATCACTGGCCAAAGGATTTTAAGTCCTTCGTGTCTACCGATTCCACCATCGCGGCTCGAAATCGGCTGCAAAGGTAGTGTTTTTTTGCGAACTGACCAAATATTTAAGCCACTTTTTTCAATATTTTACACAGCTATTGTCCACCGCAAATCCACAAAACCCGCTCACACTTACTGAATTTCAGTTAGTTACGGATAAAATTCGCACGCAACGATTTGAGATTGCAAACTATTTACAACTTCAAAATTTTGGTATTTTTTTAGGGATTGACATACCATTTAATTAACTCTATTCACTGTTAAAAATAATTTTTGGTGATTTTGGTTTAATTGTGTATAATTTTTGTTTTTTATGAATATTCCTCGTTTTGAATGACCAGCAGTGAATTTATAATTTTGCTTAATTTTCTATAATATACTACAATTTTGGTAGTGCAAGATTTTTGTTGCTTCATCTTCCTTGCCGTGGCACAATGTTGGTGCCACGGTAATAATCGTTCGAGCGAATGCGAGATAAGAATTGTTGTTTCTGTTGTCGTACCCACTCCCCTTTTTCCGTTTTCACTTTTCACCTTTCAGTTTTCCGTTTTTCACCTTTCACTTTTCACCAGTTTAGTTGAAGCCTTATAGCGCGGCAGGGAATTGATTGCCGCGCAATTTGTCGGTATTGTCGTTATAAAAAATAATCGTCCTTTACTATCTATTGTCTTTCATCTAAATT
>JAZNRY010000082.1:0-5727 GCA_045590995.1 Paludibacteraceae bacterium
GGCAAAGAGTAGGGGCAGTAGCCAGCCCGCAGTAGTGGCAAGTGTGAGGGGGAGCAGTCCTCCAAAATAGAGTACACCGCTGGTGGGGCAGAACGCCAAAGCAAAGGTGCATCCCATAACGAATGCTCCTATCGCTGTAGGCGATTGGTTCTGCTGTTTCCAAAGCGATATAGATGGTAGTCGTAAGCGGTTGCCCAGCAATAAGACTACGCCTACGAGCAGCATGATGGGACCAATCAGTCGTTCGCCCCATAGAGCGAAGAAGCGTTGCACACCAAAGGCATTGGCTCCTCCGCGAAAGATAATCATTAGTAGCCATGCCAGCAAGGTGTATGATGTCATGCGACCGAGTGTATAAAGAAGTCCGCTGAGTAGTACCTGATGTTTGCTCTCAATATGTTTGCTCAAGTAGCCAATCGCTGCGATATTCGTTGCTAAAGGGCAGGGCGAGAGTGCAGTGATGAGCCCCATTAGTAGGGCACTTAGCCATGCCATGTGGCTCTGATCTAAAAGCAATTGCAATGTCTCCATAGTGCGTTAGGGTAATAGTTGTTGGATATGCTCGTTGAGCAGTTGCTTGAAATGCTCGGGCTCGGTGCGTGCATAGGCAAAGGCCTCTTGCGTGAGGTCAATGCGCTGATTATCACGATGAAGGATAAGCGACGACCATGCCACTTGATAAGTGTTGGCAAGGGCGGCGTTTTGTGGGTCACTTAGGTTAACGGATTGATAGACAATCTTATCGCCCAAGTGCGGCGCATAGTTGGATTGAAGGACTTGCTCGGTCGCTTGCTCGATTGCTAGGCAAGTAGGACAACGTTTGGCAGTGTGGAAATAATAGACATGCAATTTGCCGTCGTTGGCAATGTTTGCGTCTGTGGTCTGGCTCTTATTGCCGACACAACTCATGAGAAATATGGCAATGCTTGCCAATAAATACCATCTTTTCATGTTGTTGGGGTTAATAGGTTAATAATGGCTTGTTTGCTGAGTAGCCCTGTGGCGATTACTTGCCCATCACGAACGAGGGCGGGTAGGGCAAATACTTCGTACTGAAGAATCTCTTGGATATCCTCTACTTTGCTTACTTCGGCTTGAATGCCCATTTCTTCTACTGCTTGTAGCAGATTTGCGTGCAAGGTCTTACATTTGCTGCAACCTGTGCCTAATACGATTAGTTTCATGTTGGTTAGAATTTTGAATATTTATATTATTGTTTGTGTTTTTACGAACAATAAGAGTGTGAGTATGTTAAACAGTCCACCTTGGGGGTGGGATGGGAAGGTTGAAAAAGTTTTAGGGGTTTTAAGGGTTCTGAAGGTTACTGACAACAGCAGTCGTTGGCAGAGGTGTTGGTTTTGTTAAGTGGTTGGTTGATAAACTCTTGCAGTAGCATTTGTAGGAGCAACCAATTCTGCTGATTGATACAATATTTCACTTTGGCACCTTCTACGGTTCCTTGAATTAGTCCTGCTTCTTTTAGAGCATTAAGATGCTGACTAACAGTAGCTTTTGCAATTGGTAGTTCTTCTTCTATATGGCCGAAATAGCACTCCTTTCTGCGTAGGAGGAATTGGATGATCGCAATGCGCGCAGGGTGTGCCAATGCTTTGGCATAGGTCGCCAATTGCTCTTGTTTAAGGGTGTATGTCTTGTCTGTCATAAGGTATTTGTTTGCTGTATTAAATGGGTAATTATTCGAAATTGTTCGCAAAGGTACGAACAATAATTGACATGACCAAATTATTGTGTGATTTTTTAGAAACTTTAACAAGTTAGGCGATGAGGCGATGAGGCGGGAGGTTAGAGGTTAGAGGCAGGGTTTATCCCATGATTTGTGTTTGTCGGCTTCGGTGATGGGGCGGACGGGACGGCAAGGGTTGCCCACGGCTACTACATTATCGGGGATATCTTTCACCACCACGGAGCCACCGCCAATGACTACATTCGAACCAATCTTCACGCCTGGCATCACATGTACACCTGCTCCAATCCATACATTATCGCCCACAGTGATGGGGTAGGCATACTCCAATCCCTGATTGCGGCGGTCGGCATCAATAGGATGACCTGCGGTGTAGAAACCACAGTTAGGAGCGATAAACACATTATCGCCAAAAATGACTTTTGCGCCATCCAGAATGACGGTGTTGTGGTTGGCGAAGAAGTTCTTGCCTACTTCGATATTGTAGCCATAATCGCACCAAAAAGGTGCCTGAATGCAGCAGTTGTCGGATTTCTTGCCAAGCAGTTGGCTGAGAATCTGCTGTTGGTTGGTCTCATCGGAGGGGCGTAGTTGGTTGAACTGGTAGCACAAGTCTTTGGCTACTTGACGCTCACGGATGAGCTCGGTATCGTAGTTCGCATCGTACAGCATCTGCTGTTGCATTTTTTCTTTTTCGGTCATGATAGAAAGAATTAATGCTGCAAAGGTAGTGCTTTTTGTTGATATATGCAAGAAGAATCGCCTTGGAGAGCGATTTTTGTACTAGCAGACGACATACCCGAATAATATTCGGAACATAAAGATAAGGACGGCATTTCGGTGATAGCTGCTTGATAATACGCTCATTATTCGGCGAGGTTCCGATGAGGTTCCAATGAGATTCCAATGAGGTTCCAATGGAGATAGGTGGCAAATAAGTGGCAGATAGGTGGCATACAACGGGAAATAAAAGGAAATAGGAGAAGAGAAAAAGAGGCGAAATTTGACTTTATTACAAAAAAATGCGCATTGCGCTTGCGTATGTGCGAAATTTTTACTAATTTTGCACCCAAAATTATGGTTTCGCGCTAATGGCAGGCGAATATGCACAGAAAAACTGCTGAAAAACATGTTTTGAAGCTAAAAATCAAGAATTGAGAACAAAGACAAGGATTATAACAAAGATTGATTATGAAAAAATTGAATATCGCTTTGGTTGCTCATGATGCCAGAAAACAAGAATTGGTGAAATGGTGTACCTTTAATTCGTGTATTCTCAAACATCATAATTTATTTGCAACAGGTACAACCGGTAGTCTCCTTGCTGCTATTCCTGTAGATTCAGAAAATACCGAGTATCCCCTCAAAGATATTACCCTGCTGAAGTCTGGACCACTGGGCGGAGATCAACAAATAGGTGCAATGATTGCCGAAGGGAAATTGGATGCGCTGATATTCTTTTGCGATAACCTCATTACGCAAGGACACCAACAAGACGTGGGAGCACTAACACGATTGGCATCATTGTACAACATCGCATTTGCGACCAATCGCACAACAGCAGATATGATTATCACCTCTCCTCTCTTTGGCAACGAAGAGTATGAACGGATAATTCCTCTATCTATCAAATCATACGAAAATAGAAAATTAACATTAAAATAAACATAATACTAACTTTTCTAAAATCATGGCAGAAGAAAAATTGAACATGTTAGCCGAGTTTCCCGCCATCTCTACCAAAGCATGGAAGGAGAAAATCGTAGCTGACCTCAAGGGCGCCGATTTCGACAAGAAACTCGTATGGCGCACCACAGAAGGCTTCAACGTACAGCCTTTCTACCGTCAAGAAGACCTCAAAGGTCTGAAAACTACTGTATCTGCACCAGGTCAATTCCCTTACGTGCGTGGTACCAAAACCAACAACGAGTGGGCTATCCGCCAAAACATCTGCGCTTGCAAAAACGCTCGCAAAGCTAATGCAAAAGCGTTGGACGTACTCAGCAAAGGTGTGAACTCGTTGGGCATCTGCTTGAACGCAGAGAAACTTACCTATCGCTACATCAAGACATTGCTTGAGGGTATCCAACTGGACAAAGTAGCACTGAACTTCAGCGTATGCGCTTGCAAAGCTCCTCAATTGGCAAACATCCTCGTTCGCCTCGTAGGACGCAGCGGATATGACTTCAAAGCAGTGACAGGTACTATCAATGTGGACCCAATCAAGAACATGCTGCTCAAAGGCAAACCACTGAGCCGCGAGAAAGTAGCAGAGAAAATCGTGGCTACCGTGAAAGCTGCTAAGACATTGGTGAACTTCCGCGTGGTAGGTGTGAACTCAGTAATCCTGAACAACTCAGGTGCATACTGCGCTCAAGAGTTGGCTTACGCATTGGCTTGGGGTGCTGAATACATGACCATGATGACCGAGGCAGGTTTGCCAAACTACTTGGCTGCTCGTGAGATTCGCTTCAACATGGGTATCGGTGGTAACTACTTTATGGAACTCGCCAAATTCCGCGCTGCACGTCTGCTCTGGGCAAAGATCGTAGAGGCATACAAAGCTCCTATCTTCACTGCTGCATTGAAAGACGCTGCGAAGATGAATGTTTGCGCAGAAACAAGCCGCTTCAACATGACAATCTTCGATGCATACGTAAATATGCTTCGTACACAAACAGAGACTATGTCTGCTGCATTGGCAGGTGTGGATGAGATCGTGGTTACTCCATTCGACGCTACTTACGAGGTGCCAACCGAGTTCGCAGAGCGTATCGCACGTAACCAACAACTCCTACTGAAAGAGGAGTCACACTTCGACAAGGTGGTTGACCCAGCTGCTGGTTCATACTACATCGAGAACTTGACCAACGCTATCGCAGCTGAGGCATGGAAGCAATTCCTCGCTATCCAAGAGCAAGGCGGTATGTACGAGATGGTAGCCGCAGGTAAGGTACAAGAGGCAATGGCAGCTAACTTGAAGACTCGTTTGGCTGATGTGGCTAAACGCAAAGAGGTATTGCTGGGCTCTAACCAATTCCCTAACTTCACCGAGAAGGCAGGCAAGAAGATCAAAGAGACAGGTTGTGGTTGCGGTTGCTGCAAGACCAAACCAGAAGGTGCTATCGCTACCTTGCCAGTGGCTCGTGCTGCTGAGGAGTTTGAGACCTTGCGTCTGGAGACCGAAGGTGCTAAGAAACAACCAGTGGCATTCATGCTCACCATCGGTAACTTGGCAATGCGTATTGCTCGTGCACAATTCTCTTGCAACTTCCTCGCATGCGCTGGTTACAAAGTAATCGACAACAATGGCTTCAAATCTGTGGCTGAAGGTATCAAGGCCGCTCGCAAAGCAAAAGCAGATATCATCGTACTCTGCTCAAGCGACGATGAGTACGCAACATACGCTCCACAAGCATGGTTGCAACTCGAGGATGCAAAAGAACTCTTTATCGTGGCTGGTGCTCCTGCTTGCATGGAAGACTTGCAAAAACTCGGTATTGAGAACTTTATCCACGTTCGCGTAAATGTACTCGAGACACTAAAGAAATTCAATGCTCAGTTGTTGAACAAGGAGTAAGGAACCAAGAACCAAGATTAATTACTAACGACTTAGAACTAGAAAAGGATAATGCATAATTTCCGTAAACTTGACATATGGTCGGATAGTGTGGAACTTGCAGATACCATCTATACTATGACAGAGGATTTTCCTCGTCAAGAGATATATGGATTGGCATCACAAATGCAGCGTGCTACTGTATCCATTCCATCCAACATTGCAGAAGGATCGGGAAAATGCTCAGATAAAGATTTTGCGAGATTTTTAGGAATTTCTTTAGGCTCATTGTTTGAATTAGAAACACAGGTGGAAATTGCACATAGAAGAGGATATATAGGTACACCTATCTATTATAGTCTCAATACAACAATAACTTCCTTACAAAAACGTGTGTTTATGTTCAGACAATCCATAGAAGATAGAATCTGCAAAACAAATTAGTCTTGATTCCTTGTTCCTG
>JAZNRY010000083.1:0-35368 GCA_045590995.1 Paludibacteraceae bacterium
ATTTATATACCAGTTGACACTATGTGTTGTTTTCCTTGTCGCGCCAGGAAGTTGATTGGCGCGAAAGTTGTTTAAGTTGTTTTTTAATAAATAATTCTTCTTGATTTTAGTTGTAGTGTCTACTCGTATATAGTTCCCCAAAAAAAGATGCGCCAACTTCATGACGCATCTTCTTTTTTCAAATATAAGGATTCTTAGCGAACTAATCTACCCGAAATATCATATACATCACCATTTGGCATCACGAGGTACAGCGATTGGTTAATGAGTACCTTGCGAGCTACTGGCTTCTGTACCTCAACATCCTCTACATCGGTTGATGTTGGGCAATCTACTACGGTGTATGTTGCCTTATCATTGCCAGATTGAGAGAGTTGGATACAAGTATTTGTTGTGAATGTCATATCTTCAGTTTGGTTACTATCACCTTTCCAGCTAACACCATTCTTGAAGATAATATTCAACACATCAGTATTTTCCGTGACTACATACCACTCACCATCTTTGGTTGGAGTCACTTCACGACCGTCGCCACCAGTAGGCCATACCCAAGCAGTAATCGTATTGGTCCAATGTGCAGGTACTTTTGCCTTCACAGTGATACCCTTTGGATCTTCTGGTTTTGGATCATCGCCTGGATTAGGTGTTTCACCACCCTCGCACAATGCTGTTACGGTACCATTGCAACCATTGAAGTTGTACAAACCATGCATTGTGAAGGCAAGATCTGCGGTCTTTTTTTGATCGCTACCATTATTCCAGATAATCATCCATGTAGAAGGATCACCTGTTGCACTTGCAGGAACCACAAATTTGAACTTACCATCGCCCAAGTGAGTTGCTGCAGTACCTGGCCACGCGCCTGCAAGAGCAGTCTCAGTGCCTTTAATCCACATATACACACAAGCAGAACTGCCAAACTCTGAGCCTTGGAAGAACACTGCACGCTCGTCCGCAGATTCCAAACACATCTCACTTGGGGTTGGTTCTGGATCAGGAGTTGGATCTGGGTCTGGCTCTGGAGTTGGGTCTTCGCCTGTATTTCCGCCCTCACAGATAGCTGTCACCTTGCTGGTGCATGAAATATTATCCTTGTTGCTACCCGAGTACATACCTTGATTGGTAAACGCGAGGTCTTTTGTTTGAGCGTTTCCATCGTTCCAGATTATCTGCCATGTACCATCAATAGCAGGAGCAGAAGCAGGAATATCAAAACGATATTTGCCATTACCCAACGAAGTGGCAGTATTGCCTGGCCAGCCATTGGTTACTGTTCCATTTGAATTCCAAATATAGCAATTAATCTTCTTATTGAAATCCGATGATTTGGTAAAGAATACAGTGCGTTGATTAGCACTTGTCAAACATGGTTCGATAGCCTCTTCTGGCTCCTCTGGAGCAGTTGGGTCATCTGTCAACTCCTCTTGTGTGCCGTCCCAGTTAGGCGTGCTACCACCCGCAGAAGAAGACTGATAGAGATACTTGCCATCTACACCCACTTTACCAGGGGCAGGAGTTTTGGTGGTATTCAACACATACACACGCATATTACCCTTACCAGAGCAAGAAACGCTGAGCGTACCATTGGTAACAGTCTTCTTATCACCTGTCACGCAATCTACATAAGTACCATTCTCAATACCCGTGAAAGTAGCGCCACCAGAGATACATACCAACGCATAAGAGTCGGTAGTAGCATCAGTATAACGGCGTTTGAAAGCAAACGAGCCAGAGCAACCATCCATAGAATATTGACCTTTACGCAAAGCAGGCACTGCTTGACGAATCAAGTTGAGGCGTTGCACATGCTTAGCCAATGGGTGGTTCAAAGTAGCTGCCATATTACCCGTTGCGTTGGTATAGGTAGCAAAGTCGGTCACATTCGCACTACCTTTGATGTAACCACCAAAATACGCACGACCTGTATTGATCAACGAAGTATTTGGACCATTATCAATCACGCAGCCTTTCTTAAACTGAATCTCCGAACCATAATATACACAAGGCACACCACGATGAGTAAACATCAAACTCCAGTTCTCTGCCAAAGTACTCTCATCGCCCGAGAAACGCTTGTCCTCTGGGGCACCGTTAGGCGCATAGTCGTGTGAGTCCACATATACCACATTCCATGTAGCGTCGTTGTAGTATTGGTCATTGCCCTTTTGTGCAATATTCCACGCTTCACTGGCAGAACGGAAATTGTGGTGCATGGTGAAGTCAATCACATTCAAGCCACTCGCTTTAGAGTAATCTGGGGTGTGATAGGTGTTGCCGCTCAAGAAAGCATTTTGTGAAGTAGGCTTGCTGGCATCCGATGCAGACTGTTGCACAGACTTATGATTGGTGTGCGTGTCACAATTATCACCTTCCATGGCTACGATATTATCCCACGATGCAGGATTGCTATCCCATGCATAGGTCTTGTTTTCTTTCCATGTGTAGTACAGTGGCGAAAGGTTAGGTTGTTCGCGATACCAAATACTCGTGTAACGCGCACACACCTCTGCAAACATATAGAATGGCATGTCACCGCGCTTGTTTTTAGCTTCTGCGCTCTCTGCCGCTGCATGGAAAGCAGGAATAAATGTTTGATTGAATGTGAGGCGTGGAATATGTCCACCCGTATCAATACGGAAACCGTCCACACCCATCTTGATGAACTTAGAGTAGCACTCTATCAAGTAGTTATATACAAAAGGATGCTCTGTGTTCAAATCCACGCAGTCACCCGCAATTTGCGTCCACCAGCGCGTAGGATCATCCCAGTTGCCATGACCAAAGTGATGCCAATAGTTGTGGTTATCATTGTTCTTACCCCTGGTGTTTTTCATCAGCGATAAACGCTCACCATATTGATCAGGCAAAGATAGATAATTATCAGGCAACTTACCACCATCTTTTTGGGTGTAAGGAACCATACATTCATTGATGTCTGATTGGTCTTTGCTCCAATCACGAGTAAACATCTTGCACAGATTTGCCTCACCAAAGTTACCTGTGTGGTTCAGCACAATATCCAAGATAATCTTCATGCCGCGCTTGTGCGCTTCATCAATCACTTGTTGGAAACCCACCCCTTCCGACTCGTAGCGGTGATCCACCTTAGAGAAATCATGTGCATGGTAGCCGTGGTAGTCATAACCTGACGCATTTTCTACGATAGGTGTGATCCAAATAGCCGTAAAGCCAAGAGCTTTGATGTAATCCATCTTCTCAATCAATCCCTTGAAATCGCCACGCCAAGCGGGGTCACCAGGGTTGTTACCATCCCAGCAATGCGTATTGTTGGTCGCATCGCCATCATAGAAACGAGTGGTCATCACAAAATAGATGGACTCATCGCGGAAGTCAGTACGCGATGGGAACAATGTAGCAGCAGTTGCTGTCATAAACATGAAGCATGCCGCTAAAATGCCAAAAAATCGTTTTGTCATAATTGTTTTTAGTTGTTTTTATTGATAGATTTATTTCGTTTTATCCTACACTTCCTTCCAAACTCACTTGCAACAGTTTCTGCGCTTCCACGGCAAACTCCATTGGCAGCTTGTCCATCACCTCTTTGGCGTAGCCATTCACTATCAATCCCACCGCATCTTCCACACCTATGCCACGCTGTTGACAATAGAACAATTGGTCTTCGCTAATCTTGCTCGTAGTTGCCTCGTGCTCAATGATCGCTGTCGGATTTTGTATGCGCATCGTTGGGAAAGTATGCGCGCCGCACTTGTCACCCAACAGCAGACTATCGCACTGGCTATAGTTACGCACATTCTCTGCGTTGGGCATCACGCGCACCAATCCACGGTACGCATTTTGGCTCTTACCCGCCGATATACCTTTACTTATTATACGCGAGCGCGTGTTCTTACCTATATGTATCATCTTCGTTCCCGTGTCGGCTTGCTGGTAGTTATTGGTCACAGCCACCGAATAGAACTCGGCACTCGAATTATCGCCCTTCAATATACAGCTTGGGTACTTCCATGTAATCGCCGAACCCGTTTCCACTTGTGTCCAACTCAAGCGCGCATTCTCATGCGTAATACCGCGTTTCGTTACGAAGTTATAGATACCGCCCTTGCCTTCTTTATCGCCGGGATACCAGTTCTGTACAGTCGAATACTTCACTTCCGCATCCTTGTGCACCACAATCTCCACAATCGCCGCATGCAACTGATTCTCATCGCGCATCGGCGCGGTACAGCCCTCCAAATAACTGAGATACGCCCCCTCATCTGCCACCAATAAAGTACGCTCAAACTGACCCGTATTACCCGCATTGATGCGGAAATAGGTACTCAGTTCCATCGGACAACGCACACCCTTGGGTATATACACAAACGAACCGTCTGAGAACACCGCCGAGTTCAATGCTGCATAGAAATTATCGCTCGCTGGCACTACCGAACCTAAGTATTTCTGCACCAGTTCGGGGTATTCTTGCACCGCTTCCGAGATAGAACAGAAGATGATTCCCTTCTCCGCCAATGTTTCGCGGAAGGTCGTTTTCACCGACACCGAGTCCATTACTGCATCCACTGCCATATTGCCCGCCAACGCAGCACGCTCCTCCAACGGAATACCCAACTTATCAAAAGTCTTCATCAGTTCAGGGTCAATCTCCTTCTTCTCATCGCCCGTATGCGTTTTAGGTGCCGCATAATACGAAATCGCCTGAAAATCAATCTCGGGTATATCCAAATGCGCCCATCTTGGGTGCTCCATTGTCAGCCACTTGCGGTACGCCTTCAATCGGAACTCCAACAACCATTCGGGTTCATTCTTCTTCGATGAAATCAGGCGAACGACATCCTCGCTCAACCCCATAGGAATAACCTCGGTCTCCACATCCGTTGTGAAACCGTACTTATACTCCTGACTGGTTATTTCTTCTATCTCTTTCACAGCTCTTGCCTTTAAACTCTAAACTGTAGCCCGAAGGGCGTCCTCTAAACTAAAAAAGCCGCTCCTTCAAGCGGCTTTTTCTTGAGGTACCTGGCGGATTCGAACCGCCGTCCCCGGTTTTGCAGACCGATCCCTAACCGCTCGGGCAAGGTACCATTTCCGAAATCGGCTGCAAAGGTAATGCTTTTTTTCGACATGACAAAATATTTTGCAGAAAAAAAGCAAATTATTTCATAATATCCCATAATTATGGCATCATATTGTATATTTTTGCCCGCAAAAACACCTTTTTTTTTGCATATGTAAGAAAAAAGCAGTACCTTTGCCTGTCAATATGTGATTTTATGAAAAAAGGATTATACATACTGTTTCTTTTATTGTCCCTCTGCTTTTCTGCATGTCGTCGCCATGCCATGCCCAAGCCATACGGATATTTCCGCATTGCAATACCCGATACCGTTTATGTTGATTATTCCCCCGAGAACTATCCATATAGTTTTCGATTATCCAAAAACGCAGAAGTACACCCGCTGACACAGTCAAGCGATCCGTTTTGGATTGACATCCATTATCCCCAACTGAACACCACTATCCATTGTAGCTACAAGCCTATCCGAAACAATCTCCGCACCCTTTCACGCGATGCGCAGGAGTTTCTCTTTAGCCATAGCACCATAGCATCGGCTATTCCAGCACAAGAATTTGCTCATCCAGAACAGCGGGTCTATGGCGTGTACTACGAATTACACGGCAACACAGCATCGCCTATGCAGTTCATTTTGACCGATTCCATCGAACATTTCTTCCGTGCATCGGTATATTGCAACACCATTCCCAATCAAGATTCATTGGCACCCATATACGATTACATTCGCCACGATATACGCACAATCATGGAGTCTATGCAATGGCACTAATTCAAGATATACGAACAGCCCAACACCTATCGCACAAGTTATTGGCATTGCTCATTGACCCTGAAAAACAGGAGTCACTGCACCAGTTATTGCCACACTTGTCTTTACCCGATATGATCTTCGTTGGAGGAAGCACTGCCCAGCAATGCGACGCATGCGTGACTTTGCTGCGCAAACACACCACACGACCCATTGTCCTTTTCCCGGGCAACATCGCTCAATTCACACCCAAAGCCGATGCACTCCTCTTTCTCACCCTACTCAACGCCCGCACACCCGAGATACTCATTGACCCACACATTCAAGTTGCGCAACAAGTGCTACAATCAGGCATCGAAACCATTCCTATGGGATATATTCTCATTGACGGAGAACGAAAAAGTAGCGTTGAAATCGCCACAAATAGCACTCCATTACCCCAAAATCAGGTAGAGGACATCATCTCTACCGCCGTTGCTGCTCAATTATTAGGCAAGTCCCTCATCTACCTCGAAGCTGGTAGTGGAGCCCACACACCTGTCGCTTCCGACATCATTCGTTCCGTTCGCGCACACATTCATCTGCCCCTCATTGTAGGCGGGGGTATCACTTCCCCACAAGCCATGCTACACGCCTACAACGCAGGAGCCGACATCGTGGTTATTGGCAATCACTTCGAACAACACCCCGAAGAACTACCCACTTTTGTACACATAAAGCAAACGCAATATGGAAAATGACATCCGCTATATGCACTTGGCACTTGAGGAAGCACGCAAAGCCTTTACCATGGGCGAAGTACCTGTGGGGTGCGTGATTGTGGCACAAGGACAGATTGTTGGGCGAGGACACAACCTCACCGAAACGCTACAAGATGTCACTGCACATGCAGAGATACAAGCCATCACCGCAGCAGCCAGCACACTCGGAGGTAAATACCTAACCCAATGCACCCTATATGTTACGGTCGAACCATGCGTAATGTGTGCTGGAGCGATTGGCTGGGCACAGATACATCGAGTGGTGTTTGGCGCTACAGATGAAAAACGCGGATTCACCGTGTTTGCACCACATGCACTACATCCAAAATGCACGATTTCATCGGGAATACTCGAACCCCAATGTCGCGAACTAATGCAATCCTTCTTCGCTAAGAAACGAACCAAATCATAAATTGTAAACTATTAAATTGTACATACTGTCATGAGGTCTTCTATTCGTACTTTCCTCCAAATGTTATCTTTCGCGGCTTTGGCTGCGCTGTCTATTTATTTAGCGCCTAAGTACAGCAACCCTTTTAAGTACCATTTTGAAGTTGGTCAACCTTGGGCATACGGTTTGGTTACTGCCGAATCTGATTTCGCTATATACAAAACCAACGAGCAGTTGCAAGCCGACTATCAACAAGCATTGCGCGACTTCACGCCTTGTTACACGATAGACACCAATGCTACCCAACGCGATATGTATGTGCTATCGCTGTCTGAAATGGAGCGAGTGCGAGCTTTGAAGTGCACAAAGGTATCTATCATCAACAACCGAGTAGCCACCTTAGTACCCGTCTCACAACTCTACACACCCAAAGAAGCGTACGAGGCAAAAGCAAAAAATAGCACACCAAACCTGCAATACGATTCGATTACATCAGAGAACTTGCGACAAAACATCCTCTCTGCCATATCGCTGACACAAGGAATGGTGCAAGCGGGCGAAAAGATTATTGACACAGGAGAGATTGTATCGGAGAAGACCTTCCAAATCCTCGAATCACTCCGACGCACCATTGAAGACCAAAACATTTCCCATCGCCAATCACTGACTTCCACCATTGGAGTTGGATTGTATATTGTCATTCTTATCGGTCTTTTCATACTCTATCTCTACACCTATCGCCGCAAACTATTGGACAACCTGCGAAACACCCTGTTCTTTGCCATGCTTATGGCCATTATCATCACGGCTGCATTCATGGTTATGCGTTATGCTCCACCTCGACTCATTTACCTGCTTCCATTTGCATGGGTACCTATCATCGCACGCGTCTTCTATGACTCACGAACAGCCATATTCATTCATCTCATCACCGTGCTTGTGGTATCAATCGCTGTGCCTGCACCCTATATATTCATTCTATTGCAAGTGATTACAGGCATTATCGTTGTCATCAGTCTGCGCGACATGACACAGCGCGCACAGTTGGCACAAACAGCTCTGTTCATGTTCCTCACATACAGCGTAGTATATACAGCCACCACTATGTTGGTTACTGGCGACATCAAGAATGTGGAGTATAACTACTATCTCTATTTTGCCATCAATGCCGTATTGGTCATTTGTGCTTATGGACTAATCTTCCTCTTTGAGCGCACTTTTGGACTGGTCAGCAATATTACGCTGGTGGAACTCACCAATGTCAATTCCAATCTTATGCTGGAATTTGCCGAGAAAGCACCAGGCACTTTTCAACATTCACTCCAAGTAAGCAATCTTGCCACCGAAGCCGCCAAACGCATTGGGGCTAAAGTGTTACTTGTGCGAACGGGTGCACTGTACCATGACATCGGAAAAATGATGCATCCTGAGTATTTCATCGAGAATCAAACAGCCAACAACCCGCTACAATCCATGCCGCATGCCGAAGCAGCCAAAGTCATCATCGACCATGTGATGAATGGAGAACGAATAGCGCGTAAGCACCATTTGCCCGAACTCATCATACATTTCATTCGCTCACACCATGGCACTTCTGTCACACGCTATTTCTACAACACAGCAGTCAATGAGGCAATTAATGCAGGAAAAACCATAGCAGATGTACGCAAAGAAGATTACACCTACCCAGGCCCTAAGCCCTCCACAAAAGAAGCAGCCATTTTAATGATGGCTGATGCCATTGAAGCCCGTTCGCGCACACTCAACGAATTCACCGAAAAGGCTATTTCCGAGATGGTAGATCAGATGATTGACCTGCAGGTAGCAGACGGACAGTTCTCCGAAACGGTATTATCCTTCAAAGACTTAGAGGATATACGCTCTGTCTTCAAGCAAAAACTCATCGAAATCAACCACCACCGCATCACCTACCCTACCATCGACACCAAATAACCACGCTACACAATTCTAAACCACGCCATACAACACTATGCCACACCACTATCCACTATACCTCGCTCCGATGGAGGATGTCACAGATCCTGCTTTTCGCCTGCTCTGCAAGCGGTTTGGAGCAACGCGTGTATATACCGAATTTGTAAATGCAGATGCTCTCGTGCGAGATGTCGCATCCACAACACGCAAACTACAAATCAGCGATGCAGAACGCCCTGTAGCAATACAGATTTATGGTCGTGACCCCGAGAGTATGGCTCACGCGGCACAAATTGTAGAGCAAGCCAAACCTGATTTTATTGATATCAATTTCGGCTGTCCTGTCAAGAAAGTGGCAGGTAAAGGAGCTGGAGCTGGACTATTAAAAGACATTCCCAAGATGTTGGACATCACCCGTGCGGTAGTGAAGGCCGTGAATACGCCCGTAACGGTTAAGACACGACTCGGTTGGGACGACAACAACCGCATTATCACCGAGATTGCCGAACCTTTGCAAGACTGCGGCATTGCAGAACTGGCTATCCACGGTCGCACGCGTAGTCAAATGTATCGAGGCGATGCAGATTGGACACTTATTCGCGAGGTGAAAAACAATCCGCGTATTCATATCCCTATCATTGGCAACGGCGATGTCACAACTCCCCAGCAGGCTAAGCGTTGCTTTGATGAGTTCGGCGTTGATGCTATCATGGTCGGGCGTGCCACTTTTGGGTGTCCGTGGATTTTCGAAGATATGCAACACTATCTCACTACGGGTGAGTTATTACCTCCGCGCTCATTAGAGTGGTGTGTTAATATCCTCAAAGAGCATGTCGAACGCAGTATTGAGTGGATAGGCGATGAGCGCAAAGGTATCGTGCATAGTCGCCGACATTTTGCAGCATCTCCTGCCTTCAAAGGACTCTTTGACTTCCGTCAAACGCGCATTGCACTCCTCCGTGCCGACAGCAAAGCCGAAGTCTTCCAAATCATGGACGATATCGTAGCCCATTGGAGCTAATCCCCTTTTCACCCTTCTCACCTCTTCACCCGTTTTTCAACTGCCAATCTTTCATTATTCACTAACCAAGTAGCACAGTTACGCCTGATATATACCCTACTCAAAGGACACAAAACCAATAAAAAATGCATATACTCTTGCGTATATGCTTTTTTTTTTGTACCTTTGCACACTATTTGAAGGGGTTGTTTACCAAACAACCAACTGCATTGTGATAATAATTCAAAATAAAGATATGGAAATTCTACAACAAATGCTCAAGCGTGCGCAACAAAATCCTCAGCGCATCGTATTACCCGAAGGCGACGAACCTCGCACTTTGGAAGCTGCTAACCTTATTCTCAAAGACAAGATTGCTCAGCTCATCTTGATTGGCGACCCTGCTGTTATCAAACAAATGGCAGAAGAAAAAGGATACGAGTATATCCTCAATAGCGACAGTTGTCTCACCATTGTTGATCCGCTAACCTATCCTAAGATGCCCGAATATGCCAACCTGCTTTTCGAACTCCGCAAAGCCAAAGGCATGACGCTCGAACAAGCCACTGAGAAAGTCAAAGACCCACTTTATTTGGGATGCCTTATGATTAAGAACGGCGATGCCGACGGCGAACTCGCAGGTGCTCGCGGCACTACCGCAGACACCATTCGCCCAGCATTCCAAATCCTCAAAACCCGTCCCGGTGTGCATATCGTATCTGGCGCATTCCTTATGTTCACCCCTGCTACACATCTGGGCGAAGGTGGATTCCTCGTGTTTGCAGACTGTGCCGTTAACCCATGTCCTAATGCACAAGAGTTGGCAGAGATAGCAGTCACCACCGCCGAGACCGCACGCGCTTTAGGCGGCATTGAGCCACGCGTGGCTATGCTCAGTTTCTCCTCTAAAGGTAGCGCAAAGCACGAACTCGTGGACAAAGTGGTAGAGGCTACGCGCATCGCACACGAGATGGCACCCGACTTGGCACTCGATGGCGAACTGCAACTGGATGCTGCACTCGTAGAGAGCGTTGGCAAACAAAAAGCACCAACATCTACCGTAGCAGGCAAAGCCAATGTACTCGTGTTCCCAGACCTGCAAGCTGGTAACATCGGCTACAAACTGGTAGAGCGATTCTCGGGCGCAGATGCTGTAGGACCAATTTTGCAAGGCATAGCAGCACCTGTCAATGACCTCAGTCGCGGTTGCAAAGTGCAAGACATCGTGCAAATGGTCATCATCACCGCCAACCAAGCCATTGGAATGAAATAACCATAAAAACACATAGATAGATATGAAGATTTTAGTTCTTAACTGCGGAAGTAGCAGTATCAAGTACAAGCTTTTTAATATGGACACCCGCGCCATCATGGCACAAGGTGGAGTAGAGAAAATCGGCTTGCCAGACTCGTTCTTGCAAGTAAAACTCCCTAACGGCGAGAAAGTGAAAATAGAGCAAGCTATGCCCGAACACACAGTAGGTATTCAGCTCATTCTCAACTCGCTCATTGATGAGAAAATAGGTTGCCTCCAATCCTTAGAGGAAATCAATGCCGTAGGTCACCGCGTGGTACACGGCGGTGAGAAATTCAATCAATCTGTGCTCATTACCCCAGAGGTAAAAGAGATGATTGTTAAGTGCATCGAGTTAGCCCCACTTCACAACCCTGCTAACCTCAAGGGTATCGAAGCTATTGAGCAGACATTGCCTGCCGTTCCACAAGTAGCTGTCTTCGACACCGCTTTCCACAAAACAATGCCAGACGAGGCATATATGTATGCTATTCCATACGAGTTGTATGAGAAATACGCCATCCGCCGCTACGGCTTCCATGGCACCTCCCACCGCTATGTATCGGCTCGCGTATGCGAGTATCTTGGCATGAATCCTGCTACCACAAAGATTATCACCGCGCACATCGGCAACGGCGGTAGTTGTACTGCTGTACTCAATGGCAAGTCGGTGGACACTTCTATGGGTCTCACCCCTGTAGAAGGACTAATGATGGGTACGCGCTCGGGTGACTTGGATCTCGGTGCTGCTACATATATCATGGATAAAGAGAACCTCAATACCGCCGAGTTCTCCAACCTCGTTAACAAAAAATCAGGTCTAATGGGCGTGAGTGGCGTATCAAGTGATGCACGCGACATTGAGAATGCCGTACAAGCAGGCAATGAGCGAGCAGACCTCGCTCGTCGTATGTTTATTTACCGTGTAAAGAAATACATTGGCGCATATGCAGCTGCCATGAATGGCGTAGATGTCATTGTTTTCACAGGCGGTATCGGCGAGAATGACGCCTATGTGCGCGCTGAAATCACCAAAGGACTCACCTATCTCGGCATCGAGTTTGACGAGAGCAAGAATGGCGTTCGTGGCGAAGAAGCATTGCTCACTACGCCAAACAGCAAAGTGGCAGTATGCGTCATCCCTACCGATGAGGAATGGATGATTGCTTCCGATACGATGCACCTTGTGTAAGTAAAATGAAAGTTATGAATTAAGATGGGAAAGCCACAAACTTTGTGGCTTCCCCATATAAATACGCACTGAACCTTGAAACCAATTATTTATCAGTTATTACCGCGTACCTTTGCCAACTACAACGATACGCGCAAACATAATGGCACGCTGCAAGAGAATGGTTGTGGCAAGCTCAACGCCATCACCCCAAAAGCACTACGCGCCATACGCGACTTAGGTGCCACGCATGTGTGGTACACAGGCATAATACGCCATGCCACAGCACAATACAACACGCCTTCTATTGTCAAAGGCAAAGCAGGTAGTCCTTATGCAATCACCGACTACTATGATGTACACCCCGACCTCTGCGAAGATAAGCGTCGGCGTATGCAGGAGTTTACCGCACTCGTTGAGCGCACCCATCAGCATAACCTAAAAGTAATCATCGACTTCGTACCCAACCATGTGGCACGCGAGTATCACTCCTCTGCCAAACCACAAGGAGTAGAGGATTTAGGAGCAACCGATAATCCACAATGGGCATTCTCGCCGCTCAACAATTTCTATTATATTCCCGAACCCTTCACTCCGCAGTTTAATACAGAGGGCTACACCGAAAGCCCTGCACGCGCTACGGGTAACGACTGCTTCACAGCACATCCCTCTAAAGACGATTGGTATGAAACCGTCAAACTCAACTACGGTGTCTTCTATCAAGGAGGAGGAGAAAAGCAGTTTGACCCAATCCCTAATACTTGGCATAAAATGTTGCACATTCTGCTATTCTGGGCAAGCAAAGGAGTAGATGGTTTCCGTTGCGACATGGCAGAAATGGTACCTGTGGAGTTCTGGCAATGGGCTATCCCACAAGTAAAAGAACAATATGCTGACATGCTCTTTGTGGCAGAAGTATATAATCCTGCACGCTATCGCGACTATCTCGCCGCTGGTTTCGACTACCTCTACGACAAAGTGGGTATGTACGACTACCTGCGCGGGGTCACCAGCAAGAACTGGGCAGCGGAAGGCATCACGCAGCAATGGCAGGCAGTCGATGACATTCGTGAACACATGCTCTATTTCCTCGAAAACCACGATGAGCAACGAATTGCAAGCGGATTCTTCTGCGGACGAGGCATGTGTGCCGAACCTGCCATGATTGTAGCTGCCACATTAGGTACTAACCCTGTCATGATTTATGCAGGACAAGAATTAGGCGAAAAAGGTATGGACGCTGAAGGTTTCTCGGGCATGGACGGCAAGACCACAATCTTCGACTATTGGGGCGTGAAGTCACTGCAAGCATGGGGAAACCATGGCAAATTCGACGGAGTTGGATTGAACGAAGAACAACGCGACTTACGACACTTCTATCGCCAATTATTGCGCCTCGCACGCACCGAGAAAGCTATTACACACGGACAACTCTATGACCTCGAATATGCACAAGCAGAGGGCTTCAATAAGCACGAACAATTTGCATATATCCGTAAGTACAAACACCACACATTGCTTGTTGTGCTCAACTTTGATGACCACCAAACGAACATCATGGTGCGTATCCCTAAAGAGGCTTTCGAGCATTTGGAGCTATCCGAATACGATATCGTACATGCTACCGACTTACTGACAGACACCCCCTACTCCTTCCCGCTCAATGCAAATACACCCATATGTATTACCCTACCCGCATGGAAAGGCGTAGTGTTGAAGATAAAAGGTAATTAAGCGCACTTAAATATATGAAACACTTAGCTGAAACGATAAAACCCTATCTCCAATTATTGCGTATAGGCAATTTGACTTTCATAGCCATACTCCTCTATACAATGGAGAAATGGGTAGCTACCCCATTGCTCCAAGCGGCTCGTTTTCAAGAACTGATGCCTTGGTGGGTGCTGACATTGCTCATCATAGGAACCGTCTTCATTGCTGCTGGAGGATATGTCATTAATGATTATTTCGATGTGAAGATTGACAAAATCAATCGTCCTGACCGTTTGATTGTTACTCGCCATATCACGAGAGATGGAGCCATGCGGCTGTTTCAAGTCTTCAGCATCATAGGTGTCGCTGCTGGCATGGCGGTAGCATGGTGGGCACACAGTTGGACATTAGCAATGGTATTCATTGTCATTCCTGGTCTGCTGTGGTTCTATTCCGCCAGCTACAAACGCCAATTATTGGTGGGTAATATCATTGTGGCATTCGTTTCTGCATTGGTACCCTTGTTAGTAGCCATTGTTAATGCAGACTACCTGCACAGCCTATATGGAGAAGCGCTAATATATACACCCATTACTGGACAATTATATGTCTGGTTGAGTAGTTTTGCGCTCTTTGCCTTCCTCATTACACTCGTGCGCGAGATGGTGAAAGATATCGAGGATATACACGGCGACCAAGAAATGGAGTGTCGCACAATGCCTATTGTATGGGGTATCAATGCCACAAAAGTGATAGCCACAGTGCTGCTCGTTGCTACCACAGCGTTAATCGGATACATTGCATTCTTGGTCTTGCCATTCCCTCATACTTGGCAAAGCCTATCCACACGCTATATAGTCTTTGGTCTTGCGACACCCATCCTTTGCGCCATCGCATTGCTGTGGGCAAGCAAAACGCCATTGGAATACCACCGCACGCAACTCATTATTAAGTTTGTTATGTTCATGGGCATGTTGTATAGTTTTGTTATTTATCAGTCTTTACACCTTACCACTTTACACTAACGAAAAATGAACATCATACTCGGCTCCCAAAGTCCTCGCCGCCGCGAACTAATGGCTGGTTTGGATATTCCTTTTACATCAATCATCATTGATGCAGATGAGTCATATCCACCCCACTTGCAAGCAGGTGATATACCCCTCTATATCTCGCGCGCTAAAGCACACGCCTACGAAGAGAAACTACGGGAGAACGACTTACTGATTACTTCCGACACAATAGTTTGGCTCAATGGACACATGCTTGGCAAACCAAAGGACAAAACTGAAGCTAAACAAATGCTCATGCAACTCAGCGGACAGACACACCAAGTCTATACCTCAGTATGTTTTACTTGGCGCGCTCCCCTAAACAACGCAACCACACAAAACAACCCTATACCCAATTACACCACGCTACACCACTCCCTCGTGGATTGCACCGATGTGACTTTCCGTACTTTGACCAACGAGGAAATAGACTACTATGTAGAAAAATACCTTCCACTTGACAAAGCAGGAGCATATGGTGTACAGGAGTGGATTGGCTATGTGGGAGTCACCCGTATGGAGGGTTCATACTTCAATGTCATGGGATTCCCTATCGGACACATATACCAATGGCTAATGGATAATCACATGATACACTAAGTTATACCTACTACCAACATATCGCATGTTTCAACTACTACTCATATTATCTATTCTTACTACACATCCTCATACGCAGGACGCCAATATCGGTGTACTCATCTGCGACTACCACTCTGGCGATACCATTGAGGCCTACCGACAAAATGCCGTCATCCCTCCCGCATCTACAATGAAGTTGCTAACGGCAGCCACTGCGTTGGAATTATGGGGCGGAGACTACCGCATACAAACACCTATCACCTATTCTGGCTACATACAAGAGGGGATCCTACACGGCAATCTCTATATCGAAGGCAGAGGTGACCCCTCTTTTGGATCACGCTATGTCGGAAAAAACAATTTCATGTACACATGGGTAAGGCAATTGCGCGAAATGGGCATTAAGCATATTACTGGTTCAGTGGTAGCAGACCTTAGTTTCTTCGACGGCAACGCACTCAACCCCGCGTGGTTATGGGAAGACGCTGGCAATTACTACGCACCAGGGATATTCGCACTTTCCTACCAAGACAACACAATGAACATTGTACTCCGAAGCGGTGCCGTGGGTAGCATAGCAGAGGTACTCTACACCACACCTGAGATACCCGAAGTGCAGTTTGAAAACCACATTCGTTGTACCCATATTACACACGATGGCGCTTTTGTACACGGCATGCCCTATAATAACCTGCGTTATCTCGTTGGTAGCGTACCCGCCAACCGACAGACATTTGGAGTTAGAGGCGATATGCCAAACCCAGGATTAATACTCGCACGCGACTTTACAAAAATACTACAACAAAGTGGTATTCAAGTAGATGAGAAAGAGACATATATCAGCGAAAAGCCTATTAATACTTCGCGCACACTTCTCTTTACCCACGAAAGCGAACCGTTAAGTGAGATTATCACCCACATGCAACAAGAATCAGACAACTTATATGCCGAAATGATTTTTCGCACATTTGGTGCTAAATACACCACACCATGCACCATACATAATGCCTCTGATTTCATACGCGAGTATTGGAAAAATCGCAGTGTCAGTTTTCGTAGCGCTAAGATTTTAGACGGCTGTGGATTAGGTCCTCAAAACGCCATTTCGCCTGCGATGTATGTTCAATTGTTGCGATATATGTATGGCTCAAAAAACAAAGATGTGTTCCTCGAATCACTACCATGCAGTGGAGAGAGTGGCACACTCAGTTCGTTCTTGAGAGATACACCTTTACACGGTAAGGTATGCGCTAAAAGCGGAACAATAGGCGGCACTAAAAACTATGCTGGATATATCTTCCTACCCGATGGCAGAGTGTGGATCTTCGCGGTCATGGTCAATAGTGCCAATTGCAAAACACGAAAGATACAACGCGTTATAGAACAATATTTGTTAGATGTATATCAGCGAAACACATAGCACCTCTACCCTACTACGCGAATCGTACAACGAGCAACTACCACATCTCTACTACATTCGCGCAGACTATCAAACAGCAGGACGAGGACAAACAGGCAATAGTTGGGAAAGCGAAAGAGGCAAAAACCTGCTATACTCTTCGCTATTAAAATACCCCAACCTACACGCCACAGAACAATGGCGATTGTCCATGCTGGTCGCTATAACATGGTGGGAAGTACTCAAAAAACACCTCCCGCAAGAACACCTAACTATCAAGTGGCCCAACGACATCTATTATCAAGATAAGAAATTAGTGGGAATATTGATTGAAAACATACTGCAAGGTATTCATATAGGATATACAATAGCTGGTATTGGGGTGAATATCAACCAAACCGAATGGCGAAGCAATGCCCCCAATCCCATTTCGATGAAGGAGATTACAGGAAAAGAATATGACATCGATGGTTTGCTAAACGAATGGATTTGCACGATGAAATCGTGGGAAAATCGCAAAACCGAAGAACTGTCATTGGCATATCTTCAGCAACTCTACCGCCGAGAAGGTTGGCACGAGTATGTAGAACGCGAAGTGAGTATCATACCTACATCCATAGCAGAAAAAGGAACAAAAGACACTTTCTTAGCAGAAATAGTGACTGTTACAACACAGGGCGAACTCATACTTCGCCTGCAAAATAGAGAAGAAAAAAAATATCACTTTAAGCAAATACGATTTGTGGTATAACAATATAGTAATAATGAATAACTAAATAAAATATCTATCCTATGAAATCAATCATTATCACAGGCGGCGCGGGTTTTATTGGCAGCCATGTTGTACGATTATTCGTAAACAAGTATCCCGAATATCGCATCATTAATGTGGATAAACTGACTTATGCTGGTAATTTGGCTAACCTCAAAGACATTGAGGACAAGCCCAACTATCGCTTTGTCAAAGCCGACATATGCGATTTTGATACCATGTATGCCCTCTTGCAAGAGGAGCAAGTAACGGGCATCATCCACCTCGCAGCAGAAAGCCATGTGGATCGCTCTATCAAGGACCCATTCACTTTTGCTCGCACCAATGTGATGGGAACACTCAGTTTGCTGCAAGCAGCTAAACTGTATTGGGAGGCCCTGCCAGAGAAATACGATGGCAAACGCTTCTACCACATCTCTACCGATGAAGTGTATGGTGCATTGGAAATGACCCATCCAGAAGGTATTACCCCTCCATTCTCTACCCAAGCTTCCTCCGAGCATCACGAAGCATATGGTGAGGACTTCTTCGTTGAAACCACCAAGTACAACCCACACTCACCCTACTCCGCTTCCAAAGCTAGCAGCGACCACTTTGTTCGTGCTTTCCACGACACCTATGGAATGCCTACCATTGTTACCAACTGCTCCAACAACTATGGTCCATACCAATTCCCCGAGAAACTGATTCCACTCTTTATCAACAACATTCGCCATCGCAAACCGCTGCCTGTCTATGGCAAGGGAGAGAATGTACGCGACTGGCTCTATGTAGAAGACCACGCACGCGCAATTGACCTTATTTTCCACCAAGGTACAGTAGCAGAAACCTATAATATCGGCGGTTTCAACGAGTGGAAAAACATTGATATAATCAAGGTCGTTATCAATACCGTTGATCGTCTGTTAGGGCGTCAAGAGGGCGAAGATATGGATCTCATCACCTATGTCACCGACCGCGCAGGACACGATATGCGCTATGCCATCGACTCACGCAAGTTGCAAGCCGAACTTGGCTGGGAACCTTCTCTGCAATTTGAAGAAGGCATTGAGAAAACCGTCCGCTGGTACTTAGAGCACCAAGAATGGATGGACAACATCACCTCAGGCGAGTACGAAAAGTACTACGATGACATGTACGGCAAACGATAACATTATTCATTGACATATACAAAATAAGGCGGCACACTTTGTGCTGCCTTATTTTGTATATAGATAGGTATATCAATACGCTATTGCAAATATCACGCGTTGGCTACTTGGATTGCCAGTGTAGATACACTTGCCAGGCGTCTTATCACCTTCCAATGGAATACAACGGATAGTAGCCTTCGTTTCTGCCTTTATCTTTTCTTCCGTTTCTGGTGTTCCATCCCAGTGACACATCAAGAATCCACCCTTCTTTATTTCCTCCTTAAATTCTTCCCAACTATCCACCTCACGAGTGTTCTCCAAGCGGAAATTCAAAGCTTTTTGATAAATAGTATCTTGAATTTCCTTGAGCAAGTTTTGGATAGTCTCCACGATATTATCGAAAGAAACAGTCTCCTTGGTCATAGTATCGCGACGAGCAAGCTCAATGGTGCCATTCTCCAAGTCACGACCACCCATAGCCAAACGCAAAGGTACACCCTTCAATTCATATTCTGCAAACTTAAAGCCAGGAGTAGCCTTGTCGCTTGCATCCACTTGGACGCGGATGCCGAGTTTCTTGAGCTCGTCTGCCAATGGATTGAGTTTCGCCATCAATTCATCCAATTGCTCTTGCTTCTTAAAGATAGGTACAATAACCACTTGAATTGGAGCCAAGTTCGGAGGAAGCACCAAACCATTGTCATCAGAGTGGGTCATAATGAGCGCACCCATCAAACGAGTAGAAACACCCCAAGAAGTAGCCCATACATATTCGTATTTATTCTCATTGGTGAGGAATTGTACATCGAACGACTTAGCAAAGTTTTGACCCAAGAAGTGGCTGGTACCTGCTTGAAGCGCCTTACCATCTTGCATCATTGCCTCAATAGAATAGGTATTGAGGGCACCTGCGAAACGCTCGTTAGGAGATTTTACACCCTTCACAACAGGGATAGCCATCACTTTCTCGGCAAAGTCAGCATATACATCGAGCATGGTAGCTGCATAGTTTTCTGCCTCTTCTTTCGTAGCATGAGCGGTGTGACCCTCTTGCCAAAGGAACTCTGCTGTACGCAAGAACAAACGCGTACGCATCTCCCAACGCATCACATTACACCATTGGTTGCACAATATAGGTAGGTCGCGGTAAGATGAAATCCAGTTCTTGTAAGTGGACCAAATAATGGTCTCCGATGTAGGACGAATAATCAACTCCTCTTCCAAGCGCGCCTTAGGATCAACAACCACACCCTTTCCCTCTGGGTCATTCATTAAGCGATGGTGAGTCACCACAGCACATTCTTTTGCAAAGCCCTCTACATGCTCTGCCTCACGGCTAAGGAATGACTTAGGGATAAGCAATGGGAAATATGCATTCTTCACACCATTATCCTTGAAACGACGATCCAACTCTGCTTGAATTGTTTCCCAAATAGCATAACCATAAGGTTTAATAACCATACAACCACGCACTGCCGATTGTTCTGCCAAATCGGCTTTTACTACCAGTTCATTGTACCATTTCGAGTAATCTACTGCTCGAGAGGTAAGTTTTTGAAAGCTTGCCATTATCTTAATTTATATTGTTTTCGTAATTGTTCAAAACTTGCGGGATTGGTTTTCAACTGCTCTGTCAAGCGCAAGATCCAACCATTTTCCGAATCACCCTGCAAAGGTACTGCTTTTTTGTTGATTGACAAAATCGGAAGCGAGAAAAATTCGCAAAAAGCACGCAAACACATCTCACTGGCACGCATTTTCCCCTCAATAGAATAGCCTGCTATATGAAATGTTGCTAAATCTACCTCTTGAAGTAGCGCATGATTAATCTGTGGCTCATTCTCCCAACAATCAATCACCGCTTTCACATTTCTGTTTCCTCCTCTCAGTTTATCCAGTAGTGCTTGTTCCTCCACCACACCACCGCGCGCAGCATTAATCAATAGCATATTCTCCTTGCACAGACCGAGCACCTCCGCATTACACATATGGTAAGTCGGATATTCGCCCGTCATAGTTAGAGGAGTATGAAAAGTCACCACATCGCACTGCGGAACCATTTCTTTCAGCGAAAGTCCTATACCCAACGGAGGATCAGATACCAGCACACGCCAACCATTCTTCTCCGCCATAGCAGCCACCAGTTTGCCTACATGTCCAAAACCTACTATCCCCACTGTCAATGCTTTCTCACCCGATTTCATGGAGCATATCGCTTCTTCCACATAGTCGCACACTGCTTGTGCATTGCACCCGGGGCAAGAAACCCAAGTAATACCTGCTTCACGACAATACGCTACATCAATGTGGTCATACCCTATCGTTGCTGTTGCCACAAAGCGCACATCGCTTCCAGCTAATAACTCCTTATTTATACGCGTACGCGTGCGCACGATGAGAGCTTGAGCATCACGCACCGATGCTGCTGTAATTGCTTCAGGCGATAGATACGCCACCTGAGCAAAAGGCTCCATCACCCCCTGCAAAAATGGAATATCTTTATCTACAATTACACGCATCAGTACCTTATGTTGTCTATCAACCGTACTCCACCGCAATATACCGTCACGCACCCTACTGCATTTACCCACTTCTCTGTTGGTTGTAGCGTATCTTTATCCACAATCTCATAATACTCCACTTCCAATCCTTCTACCGCGTTTATGCTATCCACCACGCGTTGTTGTACGGCTTGTACCGTGGCACTCTTTGCCCACTCCTGCGATGCCATGAGGGTTTGGGATATCGCTACTGCCGTTTGCTTCTCTTCTTCAGTAAGGCGTTCGTTTCTGCTGCTCATAGCCAGACCGCTCACCTCACGCACAATGGGGCAATCTACTACCTGCAATTCGCCAAAGCGACCCGCCATAGAGGAACGCTCCACCATATGATGAATAATGGCCAACTGCTGAAAATCTTTCTCTCCGAAATAAGCACGCGTTGGTTGTACCAAATCAAACAAACGACTCACCACCTGCACCACACCATTGAAATGACCAGGACGCATCTTGCCCTCCATTACCTCGTCCAACCCGTTGAAGTCAAAAGCAAACGGTTGCTCCATCTCCTCCTTGCTATACATTTCTTCGGGCGTTGGGGCAAACACAAAATGCACACCCAACGAAGCCAACAACTCGGCATCTTTTTCCAAATCTCTCGGATATTTGAGCAAATCTTCGGCATTATTAAATTGAGTTGGATTAACAAACACACTCACAAAGCATACTTCGTTTTCCGAACAAGCACGACGAATAAGCGATGCATGACCTTCATGAAGCGCACCCATTGTGGGTACAAAACCGATAGTTTTTCCTTGGCGTACACAAGCCGCCACATGACGAGTTAACTCTATTTTAGTAGATATAATTTGCATAAAATAGTTTAATTATTCTATGATTTTTTGCAAAAAAGTCTGCAAAGGTACAACATTTATAGGAAAAAAGAAAGTTTTTTGCAAAAAAATTATGCAATTTCATTTTTTTTTTGTACCTTTGTAGCGGGAAAATAATACCCTATTTTAACTACTACTATTATGAAAGAGCCCAAACGCATCCTTTTTGTTTCGCAGCAGATATATCCATTCTTGGATACTGAGACACCTATACGCTTGCGTAACCGTCAATTACCAGAGTATTTCCAAGCCAAAGGTTTTGAAACACGCACTTTTATGCCTAAGTTTGGCGAGATTAACGAACGCCGCAATCAGTTGCACGAAGTGATTCGCCTTTCTGGTATCAATCTCATCATTTCAGACTCCGACCACCCATTGCTAATTAAGGTGGCAAGCATTCAGTCTGCGCGTATCCAAATCTATTTTATCGACAACGATGTCTATTTCCATCGCCGCAAAGGTCTGACCGATACTGCGGGTTTGGAGTACAAGGACAACGACGAGCGCTGCATCTTCTTTGCGCGCGGAGTACTCGAAACAATCAAAAAACTCCGTTGGACACCAGATATCATCTATTGCTCGGGCTGGATGTCTGCCTTGGTTCCTTTGTATGTCAAGAAAGCATACCACGACACGCCATTCTTCAGTGGCACAAAGGTAGTGCTATCATTAGACGACGAAGAATACACCACGCCATTCGGCAGCAAGTTTGTTGATAAGCTATTGATTGATGGTATGTTGCAAAGCGATGTGCGAAGCATAGCAGGATTGCCCGTTGGTTACGAAGACCTTATGCGTCTGGCTATTGATAATTCCGATGCGGTCGTTTTGGACTCTCCTTCGGTTAATACCCGCGTTTGCAATTATTTGCACAATAGCGGCAAACTCACCTTGCCATACAAAGAAGAGGATAATAAAGAAGAACTATTGGCATTTTGCAATCAATTGTCATCAGAGGAATGAAATTAAGTACTATTTACATTGTATTATTTAGCTTTCTTGTATTTTTTTCGAGTTGTAAAAACGATGTACTGAACGCAGGAGCATCCACATTGGACACCGAAGACGAGATTCGCGTCAAGTCTGATACTTTTGCTTTCGCATCATCGTTGCAGGAGTGTACCCCCATTTATCTCACACCCGACTCGTTTTTATTAGGAGAATGTGACACACATTTCGGCACAATTAAAGCCGATATCCTTGCTCAATTAGCATGCCCAGAAGGCTTTCAATATCCCGATACTATGATTGTCAATGGAGATACTATTGACACGCAGTTAACCGTGGACTCCGTTTGCCTATTCTTGTTCTACCAGAACTGGTATGGAGACGGCTATGCGCCATTGGGTATTTCGGTATATGAGATGGACAGAAGCACATTAGACTACGGCAGTCGCTATCCAAGCGATACTGCTATTCATTCTTTTTGCAGTCTGGAGGACTCTACGCGTATTTCTCAGCACTCGCGCATAGTATTTGCCAGCCAACCCACAGATTCTGTCTATTACTCCGACGGTACTGTCTCACCAAGCATTCGCATCAAGCTGACCGATGCTTTTGCCAAGCGTTTCTTTCAGGTGCGCGATTTCTCTTCTCAAGAAGCCTTCTGCCAACTCTTTAAGGGCTTATACCTTGTCAGCGACTTTGGTGGTAGCACCGTACTATATGTGAAAAACATCAGCATGTCCGTGTATTACCATTTCTCATTACCTCGCCAAAACCAGCAAGATACGATTGTCCAAGACAAGAAGACTTTCTACGCCAATTCCGAGGTACGACAAATCAATCGCTATATCTATCCCGATCGAGAAGATATCATTGAGGAACTGAAAACCAAACCAGATACCAACTATATCATATCGCCTGCCAACATCTACACCCGCTTATCGCTCAGGATGGACTCCATCTACCAGCGCATACGCGAGCAATTAGGTAATCTCGACGACTATCGTGTATATGTCAATCGAGCCAACCTGACGATTGATGTCTTGTACGACAACGCTCCATCATCGCGTCCACGCGACGAATGGGACATGCCTGCAGCATACATGCTTTTGGTGCAAGAAGATAAGATGGAGTCTTTCTTCTCCTCCAACGAATTGCCCACCGACACCACAGCCATACTGGGTACTTTAACGGCTAACACCGACACATTGGGCAATATCACATACTACTATTCCTACAATCTATCTTCTTTGCTCACGCAACAGTTGCGTCTGCTACAGCAGGACCCGCTTCTTCCCTCCGAGGAATTGAATTTTCTGCTGGTTCCTGTGGCTGTAAAAACCACTTCTTCCGCCACTTCTTCCGCGATTACAGCGGTCAAACCATTGCAAACCATATCCGCTACGCAAATACGCTCTGCACACTATGCCGATGATCACAACGCAATGGATTTAGAAGTTGTATATTCTGGATTTAACAAAATGAAATAACAGAACACAAACCGCACAACAAAAATACGACCGCACCGCGGTCGTATTTTTATTGCTGTATGTATTATTTACCTTAACCTATCAACGCTTGATAAGCATTCGCATCAAGCAGCGTATCCAGTTCTGCAGGGTTTGTCATTTGAATCTTTATCATCCATCCCTCGCCGTATGGGTCGCTGTTCACCAATTCAGGTTGGTCATTGATGGTCTCGTTCACTTCTAACACTTCGCCTGCTACAGGCATATTCAAATCGCTTACGGTCTTCACTGCCTCTACTGAGCCAAACACTTCACCTTGTGCCAAAGACTCGCCCTCGGTGTTGATGTCCAAGAATACAATCTCACCTAATTCGGATTGAGCATAATCCGTGATGCCTACATAAGCCACATCACCTTCCACACGAATCCACTCGTGCTCATTGGTGTAGCGCAATTCTGCTGGAATATTCATAATAAATAATAATTATTGGTGTGTATAAACTTATTTTACTTGCGTATTGTTGTCACCCAAGATACTCATTGCACAACGGAAGCCAATGGTATTTGAAGACTTCGATTGATCCAAGAAACGGCGTGTGGTAGGATTGAGCCAATAGATACGGTCGTTCCACGAACCACCCTTATATACGCGCGATGTTTTGGTAATATGTGGTGCCAAAATATCAGTAGGATCAAATTTCACTTCTGCTCTTTGCTCCTCCGACAATCCCACGGTATCCAATGGATAATCGGTATCCAAACGAGAAGTCAAATCGCCATCCTTGAAGTCACGCTTATCATCAATAGACTCAAATTTCACAGCAAGGCAACCTGTAGGAGTCAGGATTGGCTTGTCGTTCTCATCATTTTGAATCACGGTATAGACATTACCACGATAAGGGTTATACTCTGTCATCACGCCAAAACTGGTCTCGCGATACACATCCAATACCCATTCGTTCACATTGCCCGACATGTTGTACAATCCAAAGTCGTTTGCAGCAAAGGCATCCACTGGAGCGGTTATCACATAACCATCGTTAGGAGCACCTGCGATTCCCATCAAGTCACCACGACCACGAACAAAGTTCGCCAACATTTGTCCTTTGCTCTTCTTGCTCAAGTCACGAGGATGAAGACCAGACCATGGATAAATCTTTCCATCTGCAGGATTTCCATACTCACCCTCTTCTGCTATTGGAGCAAAAGCAGCATACTCCCACTCTGCCTCGGTTGGCAAACGATAGCCTACCACCAATACGCCATCTACGCTGGTAATCTTTCGTTTGTCACCATATGCATCCACACGCGCACCCTTGCCCATAGTAGGATTATAGCCGTTATCGTTCAAGTATTTCTCTGTATTGAACACAAATTGATCTCTCACCCATTCGTAAGGCAATTGATACATCGTTACAGTAGGCTCACCACCATCAGGTGCTGGTGTTCCCTCTCCCTCGTAGCCGTGTCCTTTTGCGATGGACAGAGGCACCTCAATAGCCTCTTTGTCATATTTAGCATATTCAGGGTGTTTCTCGTTTTGCTTCAAGAATTTATCGATTTCTTCTTCGCTCATGTAGCCATTAGGACCTACTTTTGCGTAAGGCAATGGTTCTATGTATCTACCTGCTATCAGTGCTTTCTCATTCACGCGGTCTGTACGCCATTGGCAGTAAGCCATCGCTTGATCCCATGACACACCCACTACTGGATAGAAACTATACGCTGGGTGACGGAAGTAGTTGGCTACATAAGGCTCGTTGTAAGCCATCTCCTCGCGCCAAACAGAACTATCTGGAAGAGTAGCTTTTATTATGTCTTGGTTATAGCGACCAAACACAAAAGAGGTCCATTCCACATACTCTCTCCAACCTAAATTGGTTACCTCATATTTGTCCATATAGAAAGGACTTACGGTCAAGGTTCGGCGTTCGCTGTTATGAGGAGCTGTGATAAACTCATCCATTTGTCCGATAGTAAACGATCCACCAGGAATAGCCAGCATACCTACAGGAGCCACCATCTCGCCTCCTGCATACGCTTCAAAATTAGTTGTCTTGTGGTCAAAATTTTTCCACCCTGTCAAGAATGATTGTTGGGTGTTCAGTTCACGCGATTGGCAGGCACACATCGCCACTACCAATCCTAAAAGTACAAGCTTGGTTTTTGTATTCATAATTATTACGATATTGTTCATTTTTGATTTCAGCCTGCAAAGTTACAAAAAAAAACTCAACTAACCTAAAAATATGCCAGAAAAAGTAACTAAAATATGCATTTTCTAAAAAAAACGCCTATTTTATCACACTTTTTGCTAAAAAATTGGCATTATACAAATATTTTTTTGTAATTTTGCAGGTCAAATGGATATGTCGCTTCGCATACATAATCAACTCATGAGTTTGTCATGCCCTCGCGTGATGGCTATTGTCAATTTTTCGCCCGATAGTTTCTACACTTCGTGCGATGTGTTTGACGAGTCGCATTTGCTATCGTGTGTAGAGAATGCATTGCTCGCTGGGGCAGATATTTTGGACATCGGAGCATGCTCCACTCGTCCAGGGTCATCGCCCGTAGATGCCGCCATCGAATGGCAGCTCCTGAGTCGGGGATTAGCCATCATCCGCCACCATTGGAGCGATGTTCCTATCTCGGTGGACACTTTCCGCGCGGATATTGCTATCCAAGCGATTACGCACGGAGCCGACATGATTAACGATGTGTCGGGGGCTAATGCCGACCCGCATATGTGGGAAGTGGTGGCAAAGCACCATGTACCCTATGTGCTCACGCATGCGGACCCCATATCGCAGCAAGACGCGATGGTTGATGTCCTCCATTTCATGCAAGCATCGCTGGACAAGCTACACCGCATGGGCATAGCAGATGTGATTATTGACCCTGGTTTTGGTTTTGGCAAGACCATAGCACAAAACTATGCGATACTCAATCAGTTGGATGTGCTACAAGTGTTGCACGCACCCGTTTTGGTAGGTGTTTCACGCAAATCCATGTTGTACCAACCGCTCCATGCCACCCCACAGGATGTATTGCCTGCCACCGTAGCAGCCAACACATTGGCTTTAGAACGAGGAGCCAACATCCTGCGTGTCCATGATGTCGCCGCAGCACGACAAGCCATACAGATACACCAATTAACAACCCCTTGCCCATAACCCTGCCTTTACACTTTACACTTTCCACTTTCCACTTTACACTTTACACTATAAACTAAAAAACCCATAACCCTGCCTTTACACTTTACACTTTACACTTTCAACTATAAACGAAAAATCCCATAACCCTGCCTTTACACTTTACACTTTACACTTTCAACTATAAACTAAAAATCACATGTACATCGGAATCAAAGATATCATTGACATTCTCATGGTCGCCACCATTCTTTTTGGTTGCTACCAGCTCTTGCGCCGTTCTGGTGCCAGCAATCTCTTTTGGGGCATATTGGCATTCGTACTAACATGGATGTTAGTGAGTTATGTCTTTGACTTAGAACTCACGGGCGCATTGTTCGAACGCTTCATCAGTGTAGGAGCCATTGCCTTAGTCATCATCTTCCAAACAGAAATTCGCTCATTCTTTTATAATATAGGTGGGCGATTCAATATGGAGCGCATCCGCCGCCATTGGTCTAAGACGCGCAATGCGGAGCAGGCGCAGCGACTGATAGATAGCATTGTTCTTGCATGTTCACACATGTCTGCCTCCAAGACGGGAGCGCTCATCGTTCTCACCCAGCAGCAGGGGCTCAACGAGTATGCCGATACGGGCGAGGTCGTAGATGCTGCTATCTCGTCGCGAATGATTGAGAATATCTTTTTCAAGAATACACCCTTGCACGATGGTGCAATGCTTATTTCTGCTGGACGCATTTATGCGGCTGCCTGCATATTACCCATTTCCAAACGCCAAGACCTGCCCAAGCATTTTGGATTACGCCATCGAGCTGCTTTGGGGATAACCGAAAAGACAGATGCGATTGCTATTGTCGTTTCCGAAGAAACGGGTAGAATCTCAGTAGCTCAGGGAGATAAGATTATTTCGGTCACAACCAACGAACTTGAGCACGACTATCTGGCTCCTGCCTTTGGTATTACTTTCCCCAATAAATAAACAAAATAGTAAATAGTCAAATAGTAAATCATATGAATTCTTTTCAACGAACACTTGTAACCACAGCCCTTCCCTATGCCAATGGTCCTGTACACATCGGACACTTGGCAGGCGTGTATGTACCAGCCGACATCTATGTCCGCTACCTTCGCCTCAAAGGCGAGAATGTCCTCTTCGTAGGCGGTAGCGACGAGCACGGTGTACCTGTTACTATCCGCGCACGCAAAGAGGGCATCACCACCCAAGAAGTGGTAGATCGCTACCACAACATCATCAAGGACTCCTTCGAGGGCTTCGGCATCTCGTTTGATGTGTATTCCCGTACCACCAGCAAGATCCACCACCAACTGGCATCGGACTTCTTCCGCAAGCTCTATGAAGAAGGTAAGTTCGTAGAGCAGACTTCCGAGCAGTTCTACGACCCTGAAACTCAAGAGTTCCTCACCGACCGCAATATCCGTGGCGAGTGTCCACGCTGCCACGCTGCTGGGGCTTACGGCGACCAATGCGAGAAGTGCGGCGCAACCCTTTCGCCTGACGAACTCATCAACCCATACAACGCCATCAACGGCAACCCACTCACCAAGAAGGAGACCAAGCACTGGTACCTCCCACTCGACCAATACCAACAATGGCTCGAACAGTGGATTCTCCAAGAGCACAAAGAATGGCGTCCTAATGTCTATGGCCAATGCAAATCATGGCTCGACGGCGGTCTTCGCCCACGCGCCGTGACCCGCGACCTCGATTGGGGTATCCCTGTGCCTGTAGAGGGTGCCGAAGGCAAAGTGCTGTATGTGTGGTTCGATGCGCCTATCGGCTATATATCTAACACCAAAGAGCTCTGCGATGCTAAACCTGAGCAGTTTGGCTCTTGGGAGACTTGGTGGAAAGACCCTTCTACCCGCCTCATTCACTTCATTGGCAAAGACAACATCGTCTTCCACTGCATCGTCTTCCCTACGATGCTCAAGGCAGAGGGCAGTTATATCGTACCTGATAATGTGCCTTCCAACGAGTTCCTCAACCTCGAAGGCGACAAGATATCTACCTCTCGCAACTGGGCGGTTTGGCTCAACGAGTACCTTGTGGATTTCCCAGGCAAACAAGATGTTCTGCGTTATGTGTTGACAGCCAACGCACCTGAGACCAAGGACAACGACTTCACTTGGGCAGACTTCCAAGCCCGCAATAACAACGAACTCGTAGCTATCTACGGCAACTTCGTCAACCGCGCGCTCGTGCTCACCAAGAAGTATTTCGACGGCAAAGTGCCTGCTGCGGGTACCTTCAATGAGTACGACCAAGTCACTATCGCTGAGTTCCAAAATGTGAAGACTGAGGTAGAAAAACTCCTTGGTGACTTCCGCTTCCGCGATGCACAAAAAGAGGCAATGAACCTCGCACGCATTGGTAACAAATACCTCGCAGACACCGAGCCTTGGAAGGTGGCCAAGACCGACATGGAGCGCACTGCTACCATCCTTCACTTGGCATTGCAAATCGCTGCTAACCTGAGCATTGCGTTCGAACCATTCTTGCCTTTCTCATCGGCTAAACTCCGCCAAATGCTCTCGATGACCGAACTCCAATGGGAGGAACTCGGCAACATCAACCTCCTCAAAGAAGGTCAAGAACTCGGCGAAGTATCCCTCCTCTTCGAGAAGATCGAGGACGCTACTATCCAAGCCCAACTCGACCGTTTGGCTAACATCAAGGCTGCCAACGAGGAAGCAGAGAAGCAAGAGGCACTCCGCAACTGGCGTCCTGCTGACATCAAGGAGAACACCAACATCAACGAGTTCGCCAAGATGGATATCCGCGTGGCTACGGTCCTTGATTGCCAACCAGTTAAGAAGTCCGACCGACTCCTCCAGTTCCGTTTGGACGATGGTATGGGTGGTCGCACGATCCTTTCGGGTATTGCACAAAGCTACCCTGACCCATCTGTTCTTGTGGGCAAGCAAGTGCTGTTTATTGCCAATTTCCCTCCTCGCAAGATGATGGGTATTGAGTCGCAAGGTATGATTCTCTCGGCGGTGGACGCAGACGGCAAGTTGGTTGTTACCACAGTTACTGCCCCTGTCCGCAACGGCAGCCAAGTGGGCTAAGGGCACTTCTATAAATTGCTTTATAGAGATTTTGAGATTTATGCATAGTAGATTTTCGAGCGGAAGAAGGGAATAATGCGGGCATTATGACCGACTGACAATCAAAAAGATACAAGCAGAAAATCAAAATATCATAAAAGTGCCTATTGTTGTTATTACTTGTTATTATTTTTCAAACGGGCTATTTATAGAAGTGACCTAAATGTACTCTTTTCGCGAATACCTACCCTACTACAAGCGCAACCTTCGTGTTGCGCTTCCTGTGATGCTCACTCAGCTGGGAGCATCACTGGTTGGTTTCTTCGATTCCATCATGGTCGGGCATTATGCTACGGTGGACTTGGCGGCGGTCAGTTTCTCCAATGCTATTTTCTTCACCGTCATGGTCTTTGCCATGGGCGCCCTCATGGGTATCACCCCACTCGTAGGTATTCAGGTTGGGGAGATGAAGCAGGTAACTGAAAACGAAAGCATAGTTCGCCGAAATATAGCATCGTTGTTCCAAAACGGCATGCTTTTCACCGTCTTGCTGAGTGCACTGATGTTGCTGCTGTTGGGAGGGTGTATTCCTTTCTTAGACCGTTTTGGTCAGGACCCAGCGGTCGTAGAGGTCGCGCGCCCGTACTATATATTAATTGTCATTTCACTCGTACCATTCCTGTTCTTCTCCTTCTTCAAGCAGTTCTTAGAGGGCTTGGGTAATACCATGGTGGCTATGGTCATCACGCTCGTGATGAACGGATTGAATATCCTCCTCAACTGGGTGTTCATTTATGGCAACTGGGGTGTTGAGCCGATGGGTGCCACGGGTGCGGGTATTGGTTCGCTGATTTCGCGCGTAGGTATGCCTTTGTGTTTTTGGGCGGTCATGGCTTTTCACAAGGAGTGGAAGCAGTACCTGCGTATGACATGGGAACGATTCTCTTGGCAGCGTATCCGCGAACTGGCTCGGATTGGTTTTCCTATTGGTGGGCAGACCTTGTTGGAAACTTTCCTTTTCACGGCATCTTTTGTGATTATTGGTTGGATTAGCAAGGAGGCGTTGGCGGCGCATCAAGTGGCGAATCAGATTGCGGACATGACTTTTATGTTGGCGTTGGGTATTGGTTCAGCGACGACTATTCGTGTTTCGCACCAGTTGGGTGAGGGCAATATCCATGGTGTGCGTATGGCAAGCAATGCCAGTGTGCATTTGGTGTTGTTGATGAATACGATTGGCGCCGCACTGATGATTGGTTTGCGTAATTATATCCCAATGCTTTTCACAGAGGACACAGAGGTTATCGCTATTGCATCGCAACTGATTGTGTTGGCAGGTCTATTCCAGTATGCCGATGGTTTGCAGGCGGTAGGTGCGGCTATGTTGCGTGGTATTACGGATGTGAAGGTGCCTATGGTGATTGCTTTTGTTTCGTATATTTTGATAGGTCTTTCGGTGGGATTAGTGTGTGCATTCCCATTGGGCATGGGTGCTTCTGGTATTTGGATTGGCTTTATTTTTGCTTTAGCTATTGCTGCTATTTGTTTCCATATTCGTTTCCGCACCGCCCTTCGCCGTTTCAGCAACTAATTTTGGTTAATTTTGCCTAATATACTACAATTTTGGTAGTGAAAAACAATTTTGGTAGTGCAAAATTTTTGTTGCATCATGTTCCTTGCCGTGGCACAATGTTGGTGCCACGGAATGGTTGTCTCTGTTGTCGTGCTCACTCCCCTTTTTCAGTTTTCACCCCTCACTTGACACTTGTGGTTATTATCTATCTCTTCATTTTGTTTTGAGTTGCCAATGCGCCAAGCGCATTCTTCCTACTCAAACAAAATATACTCCTTGAATTGACGATAATTGACAACTCTATTGACGACAATTGTCTTTAACAAATCCCCTGAGCGCCCAATGTGTTGTTTTGGGCGCAATTGTTGTTAAATCAAGTTGTTTGTGTTGTTGATTAAAATAATTCTTGTTGTTGTTAGTTGTAGTGTCCGATCGTATATAGTTCCCTTTTTTTCTATCCCCTCTCAATTTTTGTTTTGGGTTGCCAATGCGCCTCGCGCATTCTTCCAACCCAAACAAAAAACACCCTTGAATTGACAAAAATTGACAACTCTATTGACGACAATTGTCTTTAACAAATCCCCTGAGCGCCCAATGTGTTGTTTTGGGCGCAATGTTGTTGGAATAAGTTGTTTGTGTTGTTGATGAAAATAATCCTTGTTGTTGTTAGTTGTAGTGTCAACGCGCGGCTATAGCGTGGCAAAAAGATTTATTTAGATTTCTGCCCGTTAGGGCAAGGAGATAGTAAGTGTCAATATGTATATAGTTCCCTTTTGTTTGTAGTTTTCACCTTTCACTTTTCGCCTTTCACTTTTCAGTGTCCCGTGTCTGTCTAATTATTAGCTGTATATTAGTGATAAGTTAGTGATAAGTTAGTGATAAGTTAGTTATTCGAATCACTTTGTAGGCGAATTCGAATCCAATGGAATCTCAAATGTTATCACGCGCGCGCGTTTTTTATTAATGTGTGTTTTGTTATTCGCCCATTTCGCCGTTAAAAATGGAGTAAAGTAAGTTGTTGGATTGCTTTATTTGAGTTCATTGCTGTTCCCGCTGCATTTACTGAAGATTTAGTCGCACGAGCATCGCTCAAGGTCTATCGGGGTCCCCGAAAATTTCTAATTTTTGGGGAGAGGAGAAATGGCGGCAAGCCAAACTCGCACGCGAGTTTCATCTTGCAAGCCCATTTCGACGAAGGAGACGGCTGCAATTCATTACGGAGTACCTCGTAAAAGCGTGGCTATAGCGTGGCAAAAAGATTTATTTAGATTTCTGCCCGTCAGGGCAAGGAGATATAAAGTGTCAACATGTATATAGTTCCCAAATAATTTTGGTTAATTTTGTCTAATATACTATAATTTTGGTAGTGAAAAATCTAATTTTTCCTAATTTTTTTGCAAATATGCATTTTTTGTTGTACCTTTGCACCCGCAATTTGTTTCATGTGTCATTGCGGCAGTCATTGCGACAAGCACATTCCGCAAGATGAATCCTAAAAAACTAACGAGGGCTTCAGCGGGGTCCCCGAAAAATCTTTCGATTTTTGGGGTGGATGTGAGCCCGAGTTAAGAGGAGGAAGCGCGGTCGCCCAATGCCGCAAAGCGGCAGTCATTGCGACAAGCGCATTCCGACGAAAGGGGGGTGTTTGGTTTTGACAGCAGGTAGAACAGGTATGTAAGCACGCCGAGCATGAACACCGCTCGTTAATCGGGTTCGCCATTATAACTGGCAACAATACTGTAGCTCTCGCTGCGTAATCGAAGTATAGTAGATTCGCCCAGTTTCGGCACAAGGTGCTGAACCGAGACATCGCTCCAAGCCAACGCCCAGAGGCTGATAGGATCAAGCGGTGCGGAAATATCAGGGCTGGTTTCTGTAGGCCGTGATGCAGGAATGAGATTTTAGCGGATAAGGCAATAGTTGGTGGCTTGGGTCTTGCTATTGCTCGAAAACGAAGGCCAAGATAAGCGTGTAGAAAGCATATTGGTTCCTTGTATGGACACGGGTTCAATTCCCGTCACCTCCACGATGAAGTAATTGACAATCAGCCCAATGAGAGAGTGCTCATTGGGCTGATGTTCTTTTTAGGGACTTATACACCAGTTGACACTTGTGGTTATTATCTATCTCTTCATTTTGTTTTGAGTTGCAAATGCGCCAAGCGCATTCTTCCAAATCAAACAAAATATACTCCTTGAATTGACGATAATTGACAACTAAATTGACCTAAATTGTTTAATAAAGTAAAAGCGTGGAAAAAAGATTTATTTAGATTTCTGCCCGTCAGGCAAGGAGATATATGAAGTGTCAACATGTATATAGTTCCCTATTTTTATTTTCCACAACATATAAGTGGGTATCAGTTTGCCGTATATCCCTTGCCGCTCGCTGTGTTGTTGCGAGCATGAAGAGTTGTTGAATTATGTTGTTTAGGTTGTTGTAAATAAAACTCCGTTTGTAGTTTGGATCGTTTAGATGTCATCGACCGAACGGGAGCATTGACTATCCCTAAGCGCGGCAGGACATTGATTGCCGCGCAATATTGTCGGTATTGTCGTCAATCAAATTTATCACTCTGACAAGCCATTGCCAGACTTTTTTTGGGGACTTATATACCAGTTGACACTTGCTGTCATTATCAATTTTGTTTTGCTCTCCAAATGCGGCAAAGCTGCATTTCATTAGAGCAAAAACAAAACTTATCCTTGAATTGACGATAATTGACATCCAAATTGACTTTAATTGTCGTAAAAATAAAA
>JAZNRY010000084.1:0-8764 GCA_045590995.1 Paludibacteraceae bacterium
ATACCCTTGCTCTGAGACGGAGGGATCACAGACAGCCCATGTTCCTTGCAAATCTCGTCACTGAGCTGACGCATCTGACGGTATGTTTGCTTATTACTTCGGTACGCATGGAAGTCCACATAGTTGACGGCATTGAAGATAATATGATTATGGCAATGCCCCTTGTCTATGTGGGTTGCGATCACATATTCGTACTTGCCTTTGAGCCATTCATCAGCGAATTGTTTACCGATCTCATGAGCTTGTTCCGGCGTAACTTCGCCCACATCAAATGACTGAATGAGGTGACGGGCGATCACCTTTGGCATCTGCATTCCTTGTTGAACTGCAAGGTTTCTTGTCCACTCAAATTCCTTCGCCGCAGCATCGCTGGCAGCACATCCATACGAGGACACATAGAGTTCATCGTCTGTCTTTTTCGGATCAAGGATGTACGCCAGAGCCTTGTTTACAGTTCCTCGGATTGGCTTGATTTTAGTAACTGCCATATCTCTTTCTGCCTCTCTTTCAGCTCGGCAACATCATCCTCATAGAAGTGTCCCGTTGAGTTGATGCGACGGCAAACATGGTTGATGTTTGTTGCGGCTCGGCTGACGGCTGCGGCAAGTTTCTTTTGCTGCGTGTAGTCCACTTTGATGATGTAGCCGTCAATCAACATCTTCCTTGCATACGCTCCGAAGTTCTTTGTGCCGAGCTGTTCCATCTTTCGTTCGATGAGTTCTTTTTCGTATTCCGTCACAGCAAGCCGCATGATAATCGGTCTTGTTCGTTTAGCCATAGGCAATCTGTCCTTTCGTAAAGATAGAGGGTTTGGGAGGCATCCCAACAAGCATTTTTCAAGATTAAGGGGAGGGTTTCCTTAATCGAAAAACGCAAGTGTGGCTACACTTGCTGTGCTTGCTATTCTCTAAAATCGTATTCCCCCGTAGGGACTCCCCGTAAAATACCTCTTCATTTTCCAACGGTCATTTCTATCGGATTTGTCCGGTGAAAAACGAAAAAAGACGCTCGAAAGCGTCTTTCTCCGCAATACGGCAGTTATTTCTTGCGTCTCTTTCCGCGTTTTTCGTAGTCCTCGTCGATTCGCTTTTTCCAATCGGCACTCAGAGGTGCGCTGCAACGAACAGCGCAGATCGCTTCGCTGACCACCTCATAATTGAGCTGTGTGCCTTCGCTGTCAGAGTGGTAGTTTACGGCGCGATCCTCGCTGATACCAAAGCCCCTTGCCGTCTCAACTGCGTCGATGTTGGCACCGAGGAACAGAAACTCCCATCCGTACTTTTCCTTCTGACGCTCGATCATCTTTTTGACTTTCTCGCTGTCGTATCGACGGCTTGCGTTCTCCATTCCATCAGTCGTGATGACGAACAAAGTATGCTCCGGCACATCCTCAGCTCGTGCGTACTTATGGACATTTCCAATGTGATGAATTGCTCCACCGATAGCATCCAGAAGGGCGGTGCAGCCCCTCACCGTGTAGTCCTTATCGGTCATCGGCTTGATGTTCTGGACGCTCACGCGGTCATGAATAACCTCGCTGGTGTTGTCGAAGAGAACAGTGGAGATGAGAGCTTCGCCCTCAGTCTTTTTCTGTTTCTCGATCATGGAGTTGAAGCCTCCGATGGTATCAGCCTCAAGCCCACTCATAGAGCCGCTGCGGTCAAGAATGAATACGATCTCAGTTAAGTTCTTTCTCATGTTCAGTACCTCCGTATATAAAAGAAATATGACTGCTCGGTTGTTTACCTTACAGTCATATTATAAGAAAAATCGTATTTGGTTTGGTCGCATGGCAAGCGACATTATTGCAGAGATGCAAATATCTCGCCCTCGATGTTTAGGATGTCATCCATCGGCATCTTCGTTCCGTTCTGCATCACGATCAGTCTCTCAAAGTCATCCACTTTTTTCACTGTGCCGGTCACTTCAAGATAAGCTCCACCGGCTTTTCGTTCATCTGGTTTGAAGTAAGTGAAGGTGACTTCCGGCTCATCGTCCAGACTGTCAACGAGGATCTGAAACTTCATGTTTAGGATGTTCAGAGCTTCTTCGTCCATCTCAATCTTATCGTCTGTCAGACGCCCGGTTTCTTTGATTGCTGCATCGTAACCGGTGAGAGCTGCGAAGGGAGAAAACTGAGCTGCACGATCAATCATGGACATCTGCGGTCTGGTAGCAGAGACATGGTGTGGCAGATTGATTATATCACTATATTGGTTGCTACTATTTGAACTCACGACTTGCCTCCTTCAATCTCTTCTCTTCGATTTTTCGACATCCATTACGACATTTCCAGCCTTCTTCTTTGGGTTTTCTACATTCTTGCAAATGCTCACAATGCCAACAACCTTTAGGAAGTCCTTCGTATTTTCTTTCGTTCTCCCAGTTCAAAACGAGGCATCCGTTATAACATTTCCATCCCTCTTCTTTAGGACGGCGGCATAAGCCAAGGACTTCACAATGCCAGCAACCGCGAGGCAGTCCCCGATACATACGGCGATCAGGTATTTCTTCTATCCATCGAAATAAACGCCAGACTAACATTGTGATTTCTCCTTTATGCCTTATGACCACCGATCTGCGCGTTGCGATCCTTCGCCGTCGCGCCTTCCTCCAAGTTCATGCCCTTGAGGATAGCGTTCTTCCCGAACTTCTTCTTGATGGTCAACATGGCTTGCTGCATTTTCTTTTCACGCTCAAGCTCGGCGCGTTCCCGTTCCTGCTTTAGCTCAAGAGCTGCATAGTCCGTGAAGAGATCAAGCTGCACAAAGCCGTCATTCTTCTTCGGTGCATCTGCTTCGGGCAGGACATGGTTTGCGACGATGTTCAACCGGCGCACGAGAAGGTTTTTATCGACGATCCGGTCAAAGAGTTCTGACACAGCACACATTATTTTCTTCGTAGATGATGTGTGACCGTCAAGGTTTGCAGTGCCGTGAGCGTGTTTCGGTATCTGCCGTCCGTAGTGATCCTTTACGATAGCTCCGTGATACTTTTTACTTCGTTCAGGATTGGTGAGGTTTTCTATATCATAACCAACCGTGACAACAATTTGATCTGTGACAAGTCCCTTGTCCACTAAGTCCAAAACAAGAAGGTCTGCCATCTCTCTGAGAACGAGCTTTGCCTTATCCGGCTCGTATGGCTGATGCAGAACTTGACCAGAGCCTAAGCTGTTGGTACTCGGTCTGTATGCTTTGATTGCTTCAATAGTGGTAGGCTCCCAGCCCCACGCATGGTCGATCAGCAGCTCCGCGTTTTTGCCGAAGAGCTTGTATAGTTTGTCCTCGTCATGGACAGAGCATCGTGCCACATCGCCCATCGTGAACATACCGTTTTCTTCGAGCTTCTTTGCGATCCCTCGTCCCACTCGCCAGAAGTCAGTGAGAGGCTGATGCGCCCACAAAGTTTTGCGATAGCTCATCTCATCCAGCTCGGCAATGCGGACACCGTTTGCATCTGCCGGTATGTGCTTCGCCACAATATCCATCGCCACTTTGCAGAGGAAAAGGTTTGTGCCGATACCGGCTGTTGCCGTGATGCCTGTTGTCTCAAGGACATCCAGAATGATCTTCATGGCAAGGTCATGGGGAGAGAGCTTGTAGGTGTTCAGGTAGTCTGTGACATCCATGAATACCTCGTCTATGGAGTACACTACGATGTCTTCCGGCGCGATGTACTTCATGTAAACTTCGTAAATCCTTGTGCTGTACTCCATGTAATAAGCCATTCTCGGAGGCGCGATGATGAAGTCAATCGCAAGCTCAGGATTGGCTTGCAGCTCAGAGAAGAAATGTGATGATCCTTCGAGCCTTCGTCTCGGTGCGTCATGTCTTCTTCCTGCGTTTGCCTCCTTGACGCGCTCCTTCACTTCAAACAAGCGTCCGCGTCCTGAGATGCCGTAGCTCTTGAGGGAGTGAGTAACGGCAAGGCAGATTGTTTTGTCGGTACGGCTTTCATCCGCAACGACGAGGTTTGTGTCCATCGGATCAAGTCCGCGCTCTCGACACTCAACCGAAGCATAAAAGCTCTTGAGGTCGATTGCAATATATGTACGCTCCTTCATGCTTCGGCTGCCTCCTTTCAGTTTATTCCATCACAACAATATAGTCTTTGGTGAAATCATCAAACATCGCATTCGTGCTGTCTATAACACCTTTAAGCTCTTCGTTGATCTTTCCCAGTACATAAGCGTTCTTTGCTTCTGGTTTGTTGATTACAGCCCATTTAAGCTGAGAGTATGAATACTTTGCGAAGGCGATCCACTGAGGATAGTTAATTGCCATTGGGTTTTTTGTAAAATAAATCTTTCCTGCATTCGCAGCCGTAGCTCCTGCGTGTGCAATAAATAACATTGTTGCCAGCTTCGGGTGCTTTTCTCTGTTAGTCGAGAGAGGCAGAGATTCTTTTATGCTGTTGCCTTCTTTGATGCGCTTGAGAGCATAACCGAGACGAACAATGACTTCGGTTATCATGACGGGGATAGACAGAGAACAAAAATGAATAAAGTCATAGCCTTCATAATACATCCCCTGAACGATCTCAGCTATTGTCTGTTCTTCTTCGCCAATACTTCCAAACTGCAAAAGATTAAAAAGCCCCATCAATGGAGCTGGTAGTCCCATTGAGGTTGTAATGTCGGATTTGAAATGAATGACTTGTTTTGTGAGAGCAGCAAAGATGTCACTTTCTTTACGGTCTGCGTAATTCTCCATAACCTGAGAGACAATTTTGCCAGCCTTATCAATAGTGGTCATTCTGCCGGTCAGAATATCAAAAACACCTACTACAAAACCAAGCAGCGGATCATGACCGAGGGAGAGCAAGCGATGATAATATGCAGACAGTCCTTGCACATATTCTGTGGTGTGACGGTTGTCTTGAGCGTCGAAAGAAACCTTGCTTTCTTTGGAGTTCGCCAATTTTTCCATTTCTTCGGAAGGGAACTTTTTCTCAAAATAGGCTCTGACATGGTTAGAAAGCGATCCTGCGGTTAGACCGTCCGGTCCCTTCTGAGGTATGCCTACAAGTAGCAAATCTATGGCAGCTCCGATTATCGCTGCCACTGCGCTGATTGAGATGTCGATACCGTCAAGGTGATGGATTGCAGAATACTCGGCATTTAGTTTTCTAATTGCCTCAGAGTTGCTGTTCAACTCTTCCTCTGTAAACAAGTCTTCTAAGGCACAATTACTACCAACATGACGCTCTGCTTCAAGGCATAGTTTTTCCCATGTGGGTATGACCATGATTTTGCGGTCATCCTTGTGCTTCAAAACTGCTGGTTTTCCCACTTTATATCCGAGTTTTTTCAGCAGTGCTTCGCTGGATGAAATGCTTTCATCGAGATTGTCCGTGTTCGGAAAATGGATAGAGGAAAGCTCACTTGACTGATGAGCAAGAACGGTATTCAGTTGTTTCTCAAAATCGGTATAGTTATATTTGCTCATCGTATCATCCTCTCAGGCAACCCCTAAGTCTTTGCTCAGGTCTTTGATTGCTTGTTGAAGCAGGATATTTAAGCTCTGTAAGTAGTCAACACGCTCTTTTTCAGCATCCGCTTCTTCTTTGAGAGCCTTGATTATTCCCTCATGCTTCAACAGTGCTTCTTTATATAGACGCTCTTTTTCTTGTCTAAGCTGCTTGTTCTTGAGATGTGCAGCAATACCCACACCACCAGCAGCAAGGGCGGCTACGGGTGCAGCCAAAACAAAAACACCGGCAACCATGCCACCACCGACGATTGCTCCTGCTGCTGCCAATCCAGAAGTGATTCCTGCCGCAGAAAGACCAACCGTTCCCAAACCATAAAGTGCGAGGAAAGAGCCAACCCCACCAATGCCAGCACCTAACGCTCCGGTAAGAACTTCGGGAATTGCACTGTGACGAATTGTTCTCGTCTTATCATTGACAGCCATAGCAGCTTCGTTGACCACATTCACAACTTGTTGCAGTGAATCAACACTTTGGAACACCATTTCCTTTTTCTTCTTTACATAGTTTCCCATGATTTTCTCCTTTACGCTCCGAGTAAACTCTGGTCAAATGCGAACAGAGCCTCGTTTATTTCAAAGACATTGTAGTTTTCATTCTCGATGAAATACTCAATGATGATGTCGAACTTGTTTGAGTGAGAGAGTGCAAAGCCAGCCTTCATGAGCATATCCTTCGTCTCATCCAGAGACAGCTCAAGAGCAATGGCAAAGGCGATTGCAGTAGGTTTGCTCGGCTTATACAGCTTATCGCTGCGGATCTTCGAGAAGAGCTTGCGGTCAATGTTTGCCTTCTTGTAGCACTCGGCGTCCGTCATGCCGGACTCGTCAATCTTCCGCAGTAGCATCTCAGAAAAGCTCTCGTCGATCTGTCCCAGAGCATCGTCCAGAGACTTTGCCTTCTTAGAGGCAACAGCCATCGGCGCGACGGTCATGAGCATATCAATCTCTTCGTCAGCTTCTTCGCAGACGGAAGACTCGCAGACCATTTCTTTTGCCCTGAACGCATTCATCCGACGCAGACGCTCAGAGTAGTCATCGGTATGCTCGTCCACATAGTTGTCATCAATGTACTCAGCAATATCGGAGAACAGCTTCTCGCTGATCTGATATGCCTTCTTATCAAAGATGACAATATAGACGGTCATGTCGTTCTCAAGAAGGAACTCACTGATCGTATCAATGGCAATTCTCAACGCCTGGTCTTTCGGATAACCGTAGATACCGGATGAGATAAGAGGGAAAGCAACCGTCTCACATTCCTTGTCTTTAGCCAGCGCAAGGGATGTGCGATAGCAGGAAATGAGCTGATCACGCTCTCCGCGTTTGCCTCCAAGCCAGCGCGGACCTACGGCATGAATAACATACTTGCAAGGTAGTTTTCCTGCACCGGTTATCTTCGCGCTGCCGGTTTCACAACCACCAAGCGTCTTGCACTCAGCCAGCAGCTCCGGTCCTGCAGCACGATGGATGCAGCCGTCAACACCACCACCGCCGAGAAGCGATGAGTTAGCAGCGTTGACGATTGCGTCCACCTTCATTTTTGTGATGTCGTTTCTAACTATTTGTAATGGCATGGTCTACCTCTTTTCTTAGGCTACGAGCCTATATATCGTCAGAGGCAGATACCATACTGCCACTGCAAGTCTGTAAATCAGGATCACGCCGCCAATCAATCCTCCGAGGACGATGTTGAGTGCAACTACGCCAACAGTACCGGAGATACCAAATCCTATCGGGATCAGCGTGAACATCTTGCCAATGCCAAAAGGCACTCCGCAAGCCAGCCATATCAGGAAAAAGTCCAATGTACCATTGTCCACAAAGATGCGGCTGAATATTGAGTACAAGAAGAGTGCCACAACAACCGGCAGCACTGCTTTCTTGAGAAAGTCTTTCATAATGTCGGTCTTGGTCATAGCATTCTCCTTACTTCAAGAAGTCACTTCGATGCTCAATCCGGCGTAGGTCATATCCGGTTTCAGCCAGATGAGCGATCTTCAAAGCAACCAAGTTTATATCTGTGTGCATAGCTCGTGCGATCTGCTCAGAGGTATATCCGTACTCATAGACATACTCAAGCAGCTCATCGGTATCAAGAAGGATTTCCGCAGCAACAATATTTGCCTCGTACTCCGGCTTCGTAGCCATGTCGTAAAGCATGAACTCCTGCAATGCGTTTCCTTTGGCAAGGTGACGGTGCAGTTGGTCATGTCCCAGCTCGTGAGCGCAGACGATACGCTGCATTCGAGAACTTAAATCCTTGTTGATAAAAATGAAACGATTGCGCTTGATCACTCGGTACATACCCTTGAGAGGACCGAAGTCATCACAAAACAAGACCTCTATGCCAAGCTCTTGTGCTATGCGAAAAGGATCTCGTGTGCCGCAGCGTCTTACGAGATCGCTGCCAACTTTCGAGAGATGTTTAGCACTCATCGCTCCACCTCCATTCGTGGGGAATCATTATAACATTTCAATAGTACGAAAATACGGACTTATTCCTGCGGAACTTCTTTGCTCTTGCGTCTGCCATATTTCTTGTTCTTTTCTTTTGCGATCCAATACGCCTTGTTCAACGCTTGCATCGCTCCGTCAAGAGCCTCATCGCTCAGATGACCACCGGCGAACATACCACTGACTTCGCTGACCAGCTCATCAATGTCTTTGGCTGCCTTAGAGCCGCCTTGCTCCTGAGCAGCGAGGACAAGCATACCACCTTGTCCGAGTAAATATTCTGCCGTAGTGTTCAATGCTTCGGCAAGTTTTTCGACAACTTCAAACTTAGTAGGCTTGCGCGTTCCAAGCTCATAATTCTGAATTGTTCTTGCAGTTACGGAGATTTTTTCAGCGAGTTGGACCTGAGTGAGATTGGCTTCTAATCTCTTTTCTTTCAGTCTTTCCTTGAATCCCATAAGGCACCTCTTTCTAAAACTTTTTGTGAACACGAACAGAACTTTCGCCAAACCTCTTGACACGAAAATACTGTTCGTGCTATACTATGCTCAACATGAACGGGGTGTTCGTGTATATGATACCACACGAACAGAGCGTGTGTCAATAGGAACACGAAAAATATGTTCGTATTTATTTTAACTTTTTTGTGAACGGAGGACAGATTTATGGATACGCAGTGTAGAAAAGCGTATGTTTCGGTAAATGTTGATGTGGATGAGGAAGGCACGATGCACCCTCGCTTCATCCGCTGGACGAACGGTTTGATCTTTCAGATTGACCAAATCTTGTATAAGTGCCGCGCAAGCTCGAAGAAG
>JAZNRY010000085.1:0-3315 GCA_045590995.1 Paludibacteraceae bacterium
TTCTTGTAGGTCTCACGCAACTCTACTGGAGCAGAGATTGCCTCGCGATATGCTACTTGAGGACGACCTTGGTTACATTCTACCTTGAACTCACGTTTCAAACGGTCGATAATAATCTCAAGGTGAAGCTCACCCATACCAGAGATAACTGTTTGACCTGTTTGCTCGTCGGTCTTAACGGTGAAGGTTGGATCCTCCTCAGCCAATTTTGCCAAACCAACGCCCAACTTGTCGAGGTCTGCTTGGCTCTTTGGCTCTACAGAGATACCGATCACTGGTGCTGGGAACTCGATAGACTCCAATACGATTGGCTTCTCCTCAGAGCACAATGTGTCACCAGTACGAATATCCTTGAAACCTACACCCGCACCAATATCACCAGCTGCGATTAAATCTACTGGGTTTTGACGGTTAGAGTGCATTTGGAAAATACGAGAGATACGCTCGCGTTTGCCAGAGCGTGGGTTGTAAACATACGAACCTGCCTCCAACTTACCACTATATACACGGAAGAAGCACAAGCGACCCACATATGGGTCAGTAGCAATCTTGAACGCCAATGCACACAATGGCTCGCTCTCATCTGGAGTACGAGTGATAGCATCACCAGTTGCAGGGTCAGTACCATCGATTACTGGGGTATCTACTGGACTTGGCAAGTATGCACAAACAGCGTCCAACATAGTTTGCACACCTTTGTTCTTGAATGAAGAACCACAAACCATTGGGAAGATTTGCATGCTCAAGCAACCTTTTCGGATTGCATTGCGAATCTCATCCTCGGTAATGGTAGATGGATCATCAAAGTATTTCTCCATCAATGCATCGTCGAACTCAGAGATAGTCTCGAGCATTTTGTCGCGCCACTCCTCAGCCTCAGCTACGAGGTTTGCAGGAATCTCCTCAATGCTGTATGCAGAACCCATAGTCTCGTCATTCCATATGCATGCTTTCATGGTTACGAGGTCAACCACACCTTTGAAAGTCTCCTCAGCACCAATAGGAATTTGGATTGGACATGGGTTAGCACCCAGGACCTCTTTGATTTGGGTAACTACATCGAAGAAGTTAGCACCAGAGCGGTCCATTTTATTCACATAGCACAAACGTGGTACATTGTATTTATCAGCTTGACGCCATACGGTCTCAGACTGTGGTTGCACACCACCTACTGCGCAGAATGCTGCCACAGCACCGTCCAAGATACGCAACGAACGCTCCACCTCCACGGTAAAGTCCACGTGGCCCGGAGTGTCAATCAAGTTGATTTTGTACTTATCGCCTTTGTATTGCCAATAAGTAGTTGTAGCTGCAGAAGTAATAGTAATACCACGCTCTTGCTCTTGCTCCATCCAGTCCATGGTAGCTGCACCATCGTGCACCTCACCAATCTTGTGTGTCAGACCAGTGTAGAACAAAATACGCTCAGAGGTAGTAGTCTTGCCGGCATCAATGTGAGCCATGATACCGATATTTCTGTTTAATTTCAAATCGTGTTTAGCCATTTTCGTTTCTTTTATCTAATACCGTATAATATATTACGCGCGCAGGCACATATTAGAAACGGAAGTGTGCAAATGCACGGTTAGCCTCTGCCATGCGGTGCATATCCTCTTTACGCTTGAACGCACCACCTTGGTTGTTAAATGCATCCATGATCTCTGCTGCAAGTTTCTCAGCCATTGAGTGGCCACCACGCTTGCGAGCGAAGATGATCATATTCTTCATTGAAATCGACTCCTTGCGGTCAGCACGAATCTCGGTTGGCACTTGGAAGGTTGCACCACCGATACGTTTTGACTTAACCTCTACCAAAGGAGTGATGTTGCTAAGAGCCTGTTTCCAGATTTCAAGTGGAGTTTGCTCACCTTTCATCTTGTTACCAACAGTCTCCAAAGCGGTGTAGAATACGTCGTATGCGGTATTCTTCTTACCGTCGAGCATAAGGTGGTTCACAAATTTTGCCACCATCACCTCGCCAAACACTGGATCTGGCAGGATAACTCGTTTTTTTGGTTTTGCTTTTCTCATTGTTGTTTGTTTTGTTTTTTTGTTGATTGTCTTAACTTCAGCAGATTTCTTCAACCCCAGCCTTTAAACTTTAAACTTTAAACCTTAAACTCTCAAATTTACTCCATCTACTTACTCAACCGATCAACCCATTAATAATCTGTCCCATCGTATGGAACTTTTAGTTAGTTTTTTTGTTTCGTCAGAACTTGCCTATAGCCTATAACCTATAGCCTATAACCTTATTTCTTAGCCTTAGGACGCTTAGCGCCATATTTGCTTCGACGTTGCAAGCGGTTAGCTACACCAGCGGTATCCAATGTACCACGAACGATGTGGTAACGTACACCTGGGAGGTCTTTCACACGACCACCGCGCACCATTACGATGCTGTGCTCTTGCAAGTTGTGACCCTCACCTGGGATGTAAGCGTTCACCTCCTTTTGGTTTGTCAAGCGAACACGTGCTACTTTACGCATAGCAGAGTTTGGCTTCTTAGGAGTTGTAGTGTAAACGCGTACACATACGCCACGACGTTGTGGGCAGTTGTCCAATGCTGGAGACTTGCTCTTGTCGATAAGTTCTGCTCTTCCTTTTCTAACTAATTGTTGAATTGTAGGCATTTTAACTTTTTAATTTTGGTTAATAATTATTGTTAATTTAAACTTGTTAGTTTTCTTTCGTTTTACATTCACTCACTCAACCTTCCTCCCCCTTGCCGCTCGCGATGTTGGCGAGCGGAATTGTTGTTTATGTTGTCTTCACATAACACACCCGCGTACACGCGCCGCGAAAAAGCATGCAAAGGTACTGCTTTTTTTTGACATGACCAAACATTCCCGCCCAAAAACCATCTTTTTTCACAAAAAACTTCAAAAAAATTAAAATTGCTAAACCGACTTTACAAAATCATCCCCATTTTTGCCCCTAACCCACTTTTTTATCAATCACTTACAAACCTTTTCAACAGCAGAGGACGAGCTAATGATAAACAGGGATTTATCCATTCAGACTGCCCCACTTTTTGCTTTTCGACAAATTAGTTGAAGCCCCAGAGCGCAGCAGGGAGGTCTTATCTCCCTCAAGCGGCTTGGGAGTAATTCATTATGATATTTTTTTCCTTGAGCGCAGCAGGGAGTGCGGGGTCCCCGAAAAAGTTCGTGACTTTTTGGGGTGCTTTTGATTGCCGCGCAAGTTGTCGGTGTTTCGTTATAAAAAATGGGATTTATATATCAATTGACACTTCCTATTGTCTTCTCCGCATTTACTTAAGATTAAGCGCACGAGTTTCGCATGAGGCGAAAT
>JAZNRY010000086.1:0-6309 GCA_045590995.1 Paludibacteraceae bacterium
AAGGTGAGGGGGTGAAGGGGTGAAAAAGGGGAAGAAGGTAAAGGGGAAAGGGAGAGAGAGGAATTTGCACAAATGCAAAAAAAGTTGTATCTTTGCCGAGAAATTCTATTGAATCACTTTTTTAACCGTAATATTTATGAAAAATTTTGCACATTTACTCTGTATTGTAGGTTTGGCAGCACTGACCTCTTGCGCCAACCAAGCCCCTATGTCTATCCATTGGGAAATGGGAAAAAATGATGTGACACCCGGAGTTTGCGAACTCTACTACACCATCACTAACCATTCAAACAAACCAATCACCAACGAAGGATGGATATTGTACTTCAACTACATGTCACTCCACCCTATCTACACAGAAGGCGACCAAATTCTGCAAACAGAATTGCAAGCCAGCTATCACAGCATTACACCTACGGAAGATTTTCAACCACTGATGCCCGATAGCAGCCGAACATTTAAGTTGCGATTCAAAGGCAATGCCATCCGTCAGACTTCGCGCCCAGAGGGGTTCTTCTTGGTGAAGGTGAAAGGTGAAAACGGAAAGGTGAAAAGTGGGAAGCCGATTAGTATCCCTTGCACTTATGCGCCCTTCACGCGCCCAGAACAGATGAAACGCGGTATCGTCACATGGGAGAAAACACCTTACGCCGAAGGGGCGTATGTGTATGATTATGTGGAGGGGGTATTAGGTGAGAGAGCCTACCCCCACCCCCTCCCTGAAGGGAAGGGAGCTGGAAAAGAGACTGTGCAGCCGTTGTTGCCACAGCCAAAGCAGGCTATTTATACCGAAGAAGTATGCGAAGTGGCAAAGGCGGAAATGGTCGTTCGCACCGATGCGAACATGGTGGCGGAAGGTTATCGTATGGAAATAACTCCAAGCACAATCACCATCGAAGCCAGCGATGAAGCAGGTGTGTTCTACGCCAAACAGACATTGAAACAATGGGGCGAAGTGGTGCCATGCGGCAGCGTGACCGACTACCCCGACTTGCACCACCGCGGTATCATGCTGGATGTGGTGCGCAACTACTACCCCGTGGACTCTATCTACCGCGTTTTGGATATCATGGCATACCACAAACTGAATGTGCTACACTTCCACTTGACGGATGATGAGGCATGGCGATTGGAGATTCCAGGATTGCCACAACTGACCGATATTGGTTCTAAGCGCGGTTATACCACCGATGAAAGCGAGTGTCTGCTGCCAATGTATTGTGGCGGTTGGGACCCCAATGCAAACACCACAGCCAATGGTTATATCACCCGCGAGAAATACATTGAACTACTGAAATATGCAGGCGATCGTCACATTCGCGTTATACCAGAAATAGACATGCCAGGACACATGCGTGCTGCCAAAAAAGCAATGGGCAACATGCTGACAGACAGCGCATTCGATGCTCGTGTATATAAGTCTGCACAAAACTATACGGACAATGTGATTGATGTAACCAAGCCCTATGCAGTGGAGTTTATTGACCATGTAGTGACCGAATTGGTGAAGATGCACGAGGAGGCAGGACAGCCATTGCGCATACTGAATATCGGCGGCGACGAAGTACCAAAAGGTGCATTGACACGCGAGGAACATCAGGCATTTATTGATGCGGTATTGGAGATATTGAACCGCTACAACCTACAACCAATGGGCTGGGAGGAGATTACCCACTTCTGCAAGCCTGAGAGCAAAGCCATTTGCTACTCATGGCTCAACAGCAACACCAAACCGTTGGAGATGGCAGAGGCAGGTTATCCAGTGGTATTAGCAAATGCTAACCGCATGTACTTTGACTTTGCATACTGCAATCACCACGAAGAAAAGGGACTCAACTGGGGAGGATACACCGATGAGTATCGCTCGTTTGACTGGGAGCCACTGATTCACCCAAATGTGATTGGTATGAATGCGCAATTGTGGGGCGAAGTGATTCGTTCGTTCGCGCAAGTGGAGTGGCAGATTTATCCAAAGATTTACGGTTTGGCAGAGCGTGCATGGAACAACCGCAGCGCATTGACTTTGAGCGAATACAATCGCTTGGTATATGAAGTATTCGTGCCACAGTTGGCAGCCAGCGGTCGTAATTTCCACATTCAACAGCCCGGTGTGAAGCCAGTGGCAGTGGATAGTTTGCCATTGACCGTGGCGATGAACAAAGTGATGGAAGGTGGCGAGATACTCTATAACTTTGATGATGGCGAATGGCAGGTATATACTGCGCCAGTGGCAGTGCCTGAAGGCACAAAAATCGTAAAAGCCAAAGTGCAGTACTTGGGCAAAGAAAGTAATACCACCTGGCTTTGGCTTGAAGAGGAACACAAAGTAGATGCAGGAGCCGAAGAAAAGAATACTGGAGCGACTTTCTAACAAGAAAGAACGATTTTTAAGTGCAAAATTAGAAAAAATTTTCAAATGTGCAAAAATTATTGTACCTTTGCAGTTTGAAATAAAATTATTGTTGCATTTATGATTGTTCTCAACATAGAAACATCAACCGATAGTTGTTCGGCAGCCATTACAATAGATGGTTTTTCTGTTGCCGTTGCAGCTAATCTTTCGGCAGCCAATCACGCGAGTGAATTGCCCGTATTCATAGAACAGCTGCTGCATGAAGCCCAAGAAAATGGATGGCATTTGGACGCTGTGGCATTGTCGCAAGGTCCTGGAAGTTATACCGGTTTGCGAATAGGCGCAAGCATCGCCAAAGGCATATGCTATGGGTTGAATATTCCACTCATACCGATAGACACCTTGCAGGTGTTGTGCGCCTCGTTGCAACACAAGGTGGAAGACGGCGCACTGCTGTGTCCGATGTTGGACGCTCGGCGCATGGAAGTCTATACCGCACTCTACGAACAAACAGAAAATGAGGGATTTAAGCCTTTGCACCATGTGCAGGCGATGGTGATTGACGAAAACGCTTTTGCCGAAGAATTGCAAAGGCAGCCAATCGTATTTTTTGGCAATGGTGCAATGAAATGCACCAAAGTAATAACCTCCCCAAACGCTCGCTTCGTAGAAAACATTGTACCTCAAGCACAATACATGGGAGCGTTAGCAGAAGCGCAGACAAACCGATTGGCTGTGCAGGAAATGGCATACTATGAGCCATTCTATCTGAAAGAGTTTGTGGCAGCACCCAGTCATATCAAAGGATTGAAATAAAGAACATGAAGAAAGGGATATTCATACTATTGTTGTTGGCAGTGACGATGCTGTCGTGTTCTACGCAAAAAAATACTTGGGTTTCGCGTAATTTTCACCAAATGCAAACCAAGTACAATATTCATTTCAACGGACGAATTGCTTTCGAAGAGGGACAAAATGCCATTCGCGAAGCACACGAAGACAACTACTCTGCAATGCTTCCATTATACCCCGTATCGAATCATAAAGCAGCAGAAGCCTCCACTTCGCAAATGGAAAGAACCATTGAGAAATGCCGCAAATGCATTAAGTTGCACAGCATTAAAGCACGCCCAAAAGTCAATCATAAGAAACGCAAAGACCCAAAATACAAAGCATGGTTGGAACAGGAAGAGTTTAACAACCAAATGGGTAAAGCATGGTTGCTGCTGGGCAAAGCGGAGTTTCACAAAGGCGATTTCTTGGGTAGCGTCAGCACCTTTAACTATATCGCTCGCCACTATGCGCATGACAAAGAAATGGTGGCAATATGCCAGTTGTGGGCAGCACGAGCGTATGGCGAAATGGGATGGCTGTATGAAGCAGAGGAAGTGTTGTCAAAGGTGCAACCAGAGAATATCGGTCGAAAAAATGCATCCTTGTACGCCGCAGTTAGTGCGGATATTATGATGAAAACCGAACGCTACAAAGAAGTCGTTCCATTCATCAAAATAGCATTGCCCGATGAGAAAAAGAAAGGCGAGCGACCAAGGTTCTACTATGTGTTGGGACAGATCTACGAAAGCCAAAAAGCCAAAAAAGAAGCTCGTAACGCCTTTCAACAAGTCTTGAAATTGCAGCCCACAAGCGAAATGGACTTTAACGCCCGACTGAAGTTGGCACAGTTGGCAGATAATGTCAATGAATCCATTAAACTGCTAACAAAAATGGCAAAACTGGACAAAAATAAAGACCGTCTGGATTTGCTTTATGGTACATTGGGCAATATCTTCTTGGAGCGTAAAGACACCGCACAAGCCTTGTCGTACTACGAAATGGCTATAGAAAAAAGCACCAAGAACGGCTTGGACAAAGCAGCCGTGCTGATTGTGGCAGGAGATATTTATTACGGGCAACGCGATTATGTGAAAGCCAGTCCTTGCTACAAGGAGGCAACGCAGATTCTGTCGGTGGAAGATAGTCAATATGCTCGTATTCAACGCCGTTCGGAGACCTTGGACCAGTTGGTGGTAGAATACACGACGGTGCAATTGCAAGACTCGCTGCAACGCTTGGCACAACTGAGCGAGGAGGAGCAACTGAAAGTGGTGGAGAAAATTATTGCTGACCTCATCAAAGCAGAAGAGGAAGAAGCAGAAAAAGCTGCACAAGCAGCACGCGAGGCAGAGAACAATAGCGGTCCGCGTAGCGTGAATACCAGCAATATGCTGGGCGGCGGAGGCAGCGGAGAGTGGTATTTCTACAACCCTCAACTCATGCGCTCGGGACAACAGACTTTCCGCCAACAATGGGGCAACCGCACACTGGAAGACAACTGGCGCCGATTGAGCAAAGCAGCCACCAGTTCGTTTATGGAGGATATGGATGAAGAACTGGCAGCCAACGACTCCACCCTATCGGACTCTGCTGCGGTGATCGCACCTCAGGAAACAGACAACCACAAACCCGAATATTACCTGCAACAGATACCTAAGACAGAGGCCGACTTCCAACGCTCTAACGAGCAGATAGCCAATGCGCTATACAACCTCGTGTATATCTACCGCGATGAAGTGGGCGACCAACTACTCAGCGATGAGATGTTTGAGGACTTCCTGCGTCGTTTCCCAGAGGATAGTCGTTTGTTGGACCTCTATTATATGCAGTACCTGACTGCGCTGAAAGACAATCGCATGGCGGATGCAGAGCTCTACAAGCAGGAGATTATGCAGCGTTTCCCTGATTCGCAAGAGGCGTATATCGTGTCGCAACCCGACTATTTTGACCGTTTGCGCCGTATGTCGGCAGAGCAAGACTCCATTTACGAATCCACCTATCACGCCTACCAGCGAGGTGATTTTGCGGGCGTAAAGACCTACAAGCAGTATGTCGAGGACAACTATCCTCTCTCACCGCTGATGCCCCGTTTCTTGTTCCTCAACGCCATCTCTGTGGCTAAGACCGATGGACAGGATGCCTTTGTAGGCGAGTTGCGCCAGATGGTGAAGCGTTATCCAGACAGCGAACTGGCAGCAATGGCAAAGGACATGTTGGCACTCATGGGACAAGGTGCTGAGAGTCAAATGGATGGTACGATGGCTTCATTGCAAGACCGCCGCCAAGAAGAGCAGTTGCTCACCGAAGAGGCAGAGGATACGACTGTGACTTTCAGCCACGAGCGCAGAGAACCATCTTTTGTTGTGTTGATTATGCCACGCGATGAACAGCGCCTGAACACCTTGCTCTACGAAGTGGCGCTCTACAACTTCTCGAACTTTATGATTAAGGACTTCGATTTGAAGCAAATACTGATGTTCGGCGTCGGCGATTGTGCTTTGCAGATTGCGGGATTTGATAGTCTGGACGATGCGATGTGGTATGAAGGTATGCTGAAAAAGAATATGGATTTGATGCAAGTGCTTCAAGCCAACGACGCGCAAATCATCACTATCACGCAATCCAATTTTGACCTTATTGGCAAGCATTTCACCTTGGAGGAGTACTTGGAGTGGGCTAAATAATCGGTTTTTTGATGTTTTTTTCAAAAAAAGCGTAAAAAAGTTTGGTCATATCAGAAAAATGTAGTACCTTTGCACCCGCAATTTCGAGAATTGCCACTAGGCAATATTCTTTGAAAAAACTAACGAGGGCTTCGTGAGCCCGAGTTAAGAGGAGGAATCGTGGTCGCCCCAAGGACGCTGAAAGCGTCGTTCATGCGACAAACGCATTCCGACGAAGGCGGGATAGCTCAGCTGGTTAGAGCGCATGATTCATAATCATGAGGTCCCCAGTTCAATCCCGGGTCCCGCTACAAAGAAAGATTTTGCCGTTGGGTGGCTTCCACGCCTGGCGGTTTTGTTTTGGAAGATGGCGGGATAGCTCAGCTGGTTAGAGCGCATGATTCATAATCATGAGGTCCCCGGTTCAATCCCGGGTCCCGCTACAGAGAAAGACTCTTG
>JAZNRY010000087.1:0-6319 GCA_045590995.1 Paludibacteraceae bacterium
GTATGAATCTATGGAATATGGAACTGAGTTTGAGCAACTATGTCAAATCCTGTTTCAGTATCAGTATGTAAAGAACCCTGCCGAGCTGGATGCTGCTGCTATCCGTTGGTTGTTTGAGCATAGCAACGGAAATGTATCTTCCGTTGTAACGCTGCTGCACGATGCCCAGGAGATTGCCATTTTGGAGGGCAGCGAAGTATTGAATATGGAAACATTAAACGCTGCATACAAAAGCCGAATGAAAATGCTTCATTCCTACATTGCACCGTCAAAAAAGTCGCAAACATCCAGGCAGAAGAAATCCGCTACCGTTCCCTGTGCCGACCAGGAGATACAAGAAGTTGTTACCGTTTCTATTGCAGCGTTGGTACAGCAAGCTAAAAACGAGGGCAGAGCGGTAATAGACTTTTTGCGATCTTATATCACCGTGGAGGAAGTAGAGATATGATAGCTTTCTTTCCAGAACCATATCCCGACGAACTGGCGTACTCCCTCTTTGCTCGGTATCATGTTCATTCTGGACACTTGACCTTCAGAGCAACAGCAGAAGATTTATTTCAAAACAAAGATGCTATACCGAACCCAGAGTTTTTTGCGCCTTTGTCGGAGGAAGTGTGCAACATTCTTACACGCAATAGCACCATGGAAACCTTTATAGCAGAACATACGATGCTGCCCTATTACATACGCTTTCTGCCGTTGGAAAGGCGGCGCAAAGCAATGAATTTGCTGCTTGCAATGGACAGAACCTTTTACGATGCCATCTATGTACGGCAAAAGAAATCTGAGCGGCGGCAACACATGAGATATTGTCCTCTGTGTGCTACCGCTGACCGAGAGCAGCACGGGGAAACCTATTGGCATAGAAAACACCAGCTCCCAGGCGTAGAAATCTGCCTGGAACACCGCTGCCGTCTGGAAAACAGCAGCAACGGTATTACGGTGGAAAGTCAGCGGTTTAAGCTGGTTCATGCAGAATTGGTCATTCCCCAATACACACCTGTTAATTTGGATGTATCAGACCTGGAACATCAGCTATCCGATTATGTGATGCAAGTTTTTAGTGCCGATATGGATTTTGATAATGATGTTTCCACGGGTAAATTTCTTCAATCCAGGCTGGAGAAAACGCCCTATACATCGTTACGGGGAGAACAGGTATTTGCCCGTAAATTGTTCGCAGCACTTTCCGAGCATTACCAGGAGATACCGCAAAATACGCTGGAAGCGTGGTGGTATGTTCAAAAAGTATTCTGTTCCCAAAACTTCCACACATTCGATGTTTGTTTGATTGCTATGTTTTTGGGCATCCCTGTGTGCGATCTTCTGAATATGCAATTGCCAGAGCTGACCCTTCAGCAGCGGTTTGATAATCAGCTGCGGTTATTGCGCTCCCAGGGCATGACCCAAAAGCAAGCAGCGGAAGCATTGGGCGTATCAATCCATGCAGTAAAAGGTGTAGAGCAAAAGAGATACCGAACAGCATAAAAAGCAAAGGACACTCGATCTAAAACGAGTGTCCGCGGCTTATTCCTTTGGTGTATTCTTTTTAAGTGTTTGCTTTAATGCGGCTACAGTATCGGCAATGATTTTTACCTCTGTTTGGTTGCAATCAGCAACCAAATCTGCAAGCCAGTTATCTACAAGTGGTCTAGCCGTAAGGACTTCTTTGCAGAGCAATTCATCCACAGAACAGCCCAGATAATTAACAATAGCAACAAACACCTTTAATGATACTGTTCCTGCGCCTGTTTCCAAATGGCTGATATGTGTAACGCCTACGCCCACCGCTTCCGCAAGCTGTTCTTGTGTAATACCTTTCTTTTTTCGTGCTTGCCGCACCTTAAATCCAATACTTGCGTAGTCAATCATACATAGTAGCCTCCTAAAATTTTTGCTACTTGTATTGTAAGTGCAATTTGAATGTGCTATAATATCTCATAAGTGCAATTGCATTTGTGGTTCAAGTTGTGGTGCATTATTTTGCTTTTCGCGTGTTTCTCGTCTTTTTTTGATAACAATACGGGAAAGAAAAGGTACTGGCTATGGAAATAGATAAATTAACCTCCCTGGTCTGTGCGGTGCAGCAGGGAGACCGCCAAGCAGCGGACGAACTTTATACAGCGGTTCACCAGGGGTTGTATTATTACATATCCAAAACGGTTGATGACCCCGAACTGGCACAAGATTTGCTGCAAGAAACCTTCATGGAAATATATCAGACCATCGGTAATCTGAAAGAGCCCGCAGCTTTCTTGAAATGGAGCAGACAGATAGCCTATCACAAGTGTACCGCCCATAGCCGAAAGACCAAGGATATAACGGTGGATGAAAATGAGGACGGGCTAAGTATATTTGACACCATAGAGGAAGAACGGACAGAATTTATCCCAGATGAAGCCCTGGACAAAGAGGACTTGAAGCAGACGATCCACGCTATGCTTGCGGAGCTTCCTATGGAGCAGCGCAGCGCTATTATGCTGCGGTACTTTGATGAAATCTCTGTAAAGGAAATTGCTGAGATTCAAGGGGTTACTGAGGGGACTGTGAAAAGCCGCTTGAATTACGGCAGAAAAGCCCTGCAAAAATCTGTAGAGGACTACGAGAAAAAGAACGGGGTCAAGCTCCATTGCGCTGGCGTTATTCCGCTGCTTTTGTGGTTGTTTGCCAACGAAGCAAGTGCTGCTTCTGCTGCTGCCAGTACCGCTTCAGTTGCTGCCAGCGCCACAGCACCTGTTATTGCAGAGGGCGTAAAAGAGGGCGCAAAAGCCGCAGGGAAATTTGCGATAAAAAAACTGATTGCTGGAATTGCTGCGGCAGCTGTTGTTGCTGGCGGTACTGTCGCTGTGTTGCTGCATGACGAACCCGAAGCACCGCCCACAGAAACAGCGCCCAGCGAAACAGTATCTAAAGAAACGCCCATGGTCTGGTATGGTTATGGCACTAGAAGCGATTCCAACCAGAAAAGACGGTTTGAGTTAGTGGTGGAATCCATGGATGATGCCACGATCAGCGGTCACTTAGAGGTTACATATCTGTATGAGGTCACCCATGAATCAGCGTTTACGGGCGAAGGTGTAGCAGACGATGGGAACATTTGCTATACAATTACATACGAAAACCCATTGGTGATGGGATTGGGTCATACCTTTGAACAAATGGAATTGAAATACAGCAAAGAGGAAGATACTTTCTCGTTGGATTATAGATATTATGTGACGATGGAGAGAGTATCTCTGGAGCCATCCAAGATGCTGATGGAAAATACCCGTTGGTCGGGTTTGGGAGAAGATGGATTTTACACATCTACGAAAAAGAATCATTTGTTTACTGTAGACATCTATCAGATGACCGAGGATACCGTCAGCGGAAAACTCATGGTTTCCTGTGAAGACAAGGTTGACCACCTTACGGAGTTTACGGGCAGAGGTTATCTGGACGACGGTATCTATTGTTTTGAAATCAAACTGGACACGCCCCGTTCAAACAATGCTTCCGTTTTTAATGTTACCCTGGAAAGTTTGTGGCTGCGGTATGACCCAGAGAACGGAACGCTTAAAGTTTCCGCGAGTATGATATACGCTGCAACATTAGAAATGGAAAAATAATTATCAAGAAAGTAAAACCTTTGGTGGATTCATTACCCCTTATAAACAGAGGGGTGAAACCGTGAAAAAGCATTACAACTTATATTACCTGTACTTAGAGGATAAGGAAAAACATTCTCTTCCTGTGCAGCAAAGTGAAGTGATTAGAAAAAATATTGAAAAATTTTTTGGAGAAATAAAACCTCCATGGAAGCCATTACCCCTTATAAGTAGTGAGCAGAAAACACCCAAACAATAAAATCAACATTGAAAAGGAGAAACCTGTTATGAAAAAACTGCTTTGCATGATCCTGGCGCTGATTATGATATTGAGCCTGTGCGCTTGCGGTCAGGAAAATCCCAGCAACAATGACAACACAAATAACCAAACCAACCAGAATGGCGAAAACAATGCCAATGGTACAACAGATGAGCCTTCTGAGGAAATCAAATCTATGATGTCCAGCTATGAAGTTATTGCTGCCAAGCTGAAAGACTATGCAAATGGTGAAGAGATTTACAGCTATGTTGACGATCATGAAGTCGTGGGCGGCGCAGCTTTGTCTCACCTGTATCAAAGACTGACAGATATGGAGGAGCTGGATGCATGGTACGGCTCTGAGTGGATGCCTAAGGATGACCCTGACACCGAATGGAATCGTCAAAAATTGCTGGCTGGTTTTTCTGCCCAGAAAGATTCTCTGCTCAAACTGTCTTGCGTCATTACCACCCACACCGAAGACATTAAAACATTTGAAGATGCCTATGTTTGGGAATATAATCCTGATGGAACAGTTGCAAAGGTTAGCTTTGTAGATATGCTGTACACAAATCTTTACCCGTTCTGGCTGGATATTCCTGCTCACATGCTTTACAAGCAGAATCTCTCGGGCAAAGATTACTTTGAATCCATGAGCAGTCTGACCTTTACATATGACGAAAACGGAAATATGGTAAAAATTAAGCGCCATGGCACAACGGAAGAACAAACAAGAGACTTGATTAACCTGGAGCGGGATGCCAGCGGAAAGCTGGTCGGCGCAAATAGCGTTGATGAAGATGGTGACAAGAAGAATTATACCTTCACCTATGATGCTCAAGAGTTGATGATTTGTACAGAATCTACCGATGTGTGGAAGATAATGACCTATACATACAATGAAAAGGGCCAACTGCTGATAGCAGAAAGCGGTAATCTTTCCTATAAGTACACCTATGATGCTGACGGCAAATTGACGAAAGTCGAATATAGTGGCAATAAAAACAAAATGGTTGAAGTTAACTTCACCTATGATGACCAGGGTCGCCCTGCAACAACATCTTATTCTGAGGGCTATTTCCCGCTGAACCATGGACAAACGCTGGATTTCAGCAAGGTCGAATTCCAATATGTGTACGGTGATTACTGCACCTATGCACCTGCAAAATAAACGGAGAGAAACAACATGGAAGAAAAGATTGCTGCATTAAACCTTTCTCAAAAAGAAATTGATTCAGCACGAAAGACATACCGCAAAGCAAAACAGCATCGACCTTTCGGCTTTGTCCTTTGGTTGATCTTTGCGCTGATATGGGCTGGCTTTGGTTATCTCACATATTCCGTTGGCGAAGTAGATGGCGGAGGTGATATGACTGGAGTGGTAATTGGTGTGTTCGGCATACCGACTGCGCTGATGGTATTGTTCTGCATTTTGGGAAATTTCAAAAGCAAGAAGAAGCACCAAATGTGGAACGCAGAGGTTGCTAAAATGAACCCTGTTCTTACGGAGCTTTTCAAGCAAGAATTAATCGAGGAAAAAGAAAAGCAGCGGCTTGAGGACATTGAATGGAAGAAAAAGAATGAAGAGCAGTTCAAAGAAGATATGAAAGAAGTCGGTCAGGATATGAAAAAGCTCGGCAAAATGATTGTAGAGAACATCAAGGCCGATATCGAGGATGCCTATTACGACGATTGATTTTTGATGAAAATAGATAGTGCTGGTGGCGCTGGTCGGTAAAACGGTTGCCCCAGCAAGAAGAAAGGCGATTCGTTATGTTTATTTTTACTTTGGAAATTATTATGGGTCTGGCTTTGGGCATTACCCTTGCATGGCTTCTTGTTAAGGCATATACCGCTGTAATGACTCTGATTGCTGGCTTTGCATTTGTGTTTTCTAAAGCCGCTATTTCGCTGGTGCTTGCCTTTATTCTGCATTCCGTAAACCCTTTGCAGGAAAATCAACTAATTAGCTACGGAATTTGGGCAGCAATCTGCTTGGCGGTGTGCTTTATCATCTGCATATTGCCCCGTACAAACTGCGCATTGGACTTTTTCTGCAGAATTTTAGTTACATGGTTTTTTGTCAAAGCGTTCACTACTGCTGGTCTCGGTCTGTTTGGTATTCACCTACAAGGAATCAGCAGAATCATTGTGGAAGTTGGCTCCCAGTTGGTAGTCACGATCCTGTCTGGGGGTGTGTTGATGAACACTCTCCAGAAAACGAACTTGAATAAGTTTTCTAATGGCTTGGTAGTCTTGTTGGATAGGATTATTTCCTCTGCGGTTTATGGCTTGGCGCTGTCTGTTCTTTTGATCAGCCAGTCTCCGCTTACAATCCCAGGTTGGGTATCTGTCCCGTCTGTGATTGTTTTTGCGGTTGCAGCCTTTATTGTAGACCATATTTATATCAGCAAGAAGCGATAATAATTAGCATAGTTTAGCAAGCACACCAAACCCCACGGGGTGGGGGGCG
>JAZNRY010000088.1:0-6193 GCA_045590995.1 Paludibacteraceae bacterium
ATGGGGGGTTGCTGATTGACACATCGGCAACGGTTGGCTCTGCGTGATCTACAACCTCACAACCGCTGTATTTTTCGCCTTTTGTAAGGTTGTAACACTTGAATTGTTCACGGCTCAAAACATCACCATTAACGACATATCCGCTTGCATTATGCAAACAAAGGTTGAAAAGCAAAAACGGAATAACTCTTTCGTCCAATTCCTCGATAAAAACATTTTCAACATTGTCATTTCCCAGCATTTCAATGGTCAACGCTCCACTGCCGCCGCAACAATCATATACAGAATTGCAACCGCCAGCCAATGCCGCAACCAATCTGCAAAGGCTTTTTGGTGTATAGTCCTGTTTTTTCTCTGTTCTGTCTGCTTCGTAATACTGCCAAAGTGCTTGCAACCAATCTTTTGTGTCGTCAATAATGCTGTTATAACCATCAAAAATTGCAACATCTTGCGAAATTGTCGCATTATAAAGAACATCACGAATTTCTGATATTTCCGATACACCGCACAATTCAAACATTTTGTGCTTAAATTCAAGTAGTTCCATCTTTGTCTCCTATTTCATAACTTACCGCCCCACCCCACTATGGAGCAGGATTATTATTCTTCTCTCATATCAGCACCGCAGTTTGGGCAGAAGTTGCCATACATAACTTTGTATTTATGCGCCGTGGTCTTTCCGCAATGGCTGCACATCCACGGAACATTTTCACCATCACCACATGCTATCCACTCCCCTTTTGGGCGTAGACTTTCGGAGTCTATGGTGGGGGCATTGTTAATATCATTTACAGTCACCACTTCACATCTAAACCCAAGTGGAACGGTTTTCTTTTCAAGAAGTTTGTCCGCATCAATTAGTCGCATTATCTTCCTTCCTTTCTCCGAGCGCCTTTTCTGCTTCTTCACGAGCGCGGAATACGGTTTTGCCAAAATCATCAATAGCAAAATAGTAACCACCAACAATAAGCCACGCTTTATTGCGTTTATCAAGGTGAATGTGAATTTCCGTCACCTTTAGAACTCTTATGTTGCCTTCTCCGTTCGCTACCGCTTCGTAAATATCGTATAGGGTATCACCCACCTCGCAGGGCAACACAACGGCGTTGACAGAGGGGATTTCCTGCAATTTCACAACTGCTCTATCTATTCCGCCTCCAATATAATCACGCACTCGATTATTGGAAGTCAGCAATTCATTAAGCATAACTTTTATCGTAGCCTGTCGGCTTATCAATTCGTCAGCCATTGTCAACCCACCTCTTCGCACTCATCGCAGCCGTGACAATATCCATCGCAACCTATGAGGTCAACGTCGTCACGGTCTATGTCGTCGCACCACATATCCAAAACGCAACACCATTCAGCCATTTGTACCCTCCTCTCCACGAAGTTCTATACCGTGACGCTGTACATAATCAGCACAGTTTTCGGGTTCGTTGCCGCAGATGCAAGGTGCATACGCACAGTAATTACAGATATTCATCAGTTCAACAAAATCAGCCATCAGCCAGCACCTTCTCTTTCTTTAAGAACTATTCTGTTCCAGTCCGCGCGCGCTTCGTTGACAGTCCAAAACTTATTGGTGCTTAGCCAACAGTCGCCGTTGCATTCGTAATAGAATCTACCCCGCGAGGTTTTATGAAGTTTAGGCTTGCAGCCGCAATTGGGGCAGGATTTCAGCTCAGTCGTTGCCATTGTCAACACCTTCTTTCTCAAAGCAGAGGGTTATATGAGCTTTGATAACTCGACATTCGTCCGCTTTGCATCGTTCGGCGGTCTTTTCCGCTTGCCGTTTGTCGGAGTAGAATTTTGCTTGCCACGGGCGAGTGGTAAAGCTGTTATACCCAGCCCACAAACGCCCGTCTTTATTCGTAACTACATAAAACTCTTTCGGTGTTTTCATTCGTCAGCACCTTCTTGCAGCAGTTCGGGGTTATCGTGAATGTTGCCGATGATTTCGTGCTGATGTGAAAACCAGTCTGCATTTTGAGCATCGGCAAGCGCGTTATAAAGCATCTTTGAACAGTCATTGTTTCGTTTCCACTCAGTATCACGGCAGATACCGTAACCACCCTTGCACCTAAAGATTATCCATCGTCTGCCCCACTGGTCTGCTGTAACATCGTGTTCAAACGCCACTTTGCCGTTCTTATCCTTCAAGCCGCCGCAACATTCGCCTACGGTGTCGTCATCTACAACAGCACGGCACGCTGACTTTACATCGCGCCCATCGTAAACAAAGGCATCTTTGAAAATAAAACTAAAAGGCTTCTCAAGGACGGTCACTTTGAGAAGAAAGCCCTCAATCCACTCTCCGTTATCTATCCGCTTACCACGGAACAAGCCTATATTTTCACGCATTGTTATTTCACTCCTTTTCAGAAACATACAACAAATCAACCGCGCCGAGGTCGAACATCCCAATAAACTCATCCCCTCTGAATGCTTCTACAATGCTTCCGGTTCGGGTTATGTGAGTAATGGTGAGATTGCAATAGCCGTCATGCCAACGGACAATGAGGTGTTTCATATTGTTGCCTCCTAAAAAGTAAACAAAGATTGTTGTGCGGTATGCGCGGCAAAACGTTCTTCTTGTTTGTCAAAATATTCTTTGTCTATTTCGCATCCTACAAATTCCAAACCAGCATCATATGCGGCTATACGGCTACTGCCCGAGCCAAGATGTGTATCAAGTATCTTGTCGCCTGACTTTGCATAGTGCTGATAAATCCAACGGTATAGGGCAATAGGTTTTTGCGTGGGATGGAATCGGTTACTATCTTGCGGAGGGTATTCAAACAATTTCGCGTTTGCATTAAAACTCGTCCATGCATATTCAGCCATAGCCATTGAAAACGAGTCACTTATAGTGAGTTTGCGCCAAATAAGGAAACACCTTGTTGGCGGCAAATCAAAATAATTTCCACCCCAAATAATCTGGTTTTTGCTCACTCTTGCAAGCTCGCGGAAATATTCAACAGGCGGCGCGACATCCCAATGGTCAATACTTTTGCTAAAGATACCCCCGTTCTGCTGGTATTTCTTGCTCCAGCTCCCGCCTGTTCTCGTTGTTGATATGATACTTGTCAAACAGCCCGCCAAATCGGCTGCGCTTTCTGTTTTCAAAGTCGGCATTCCCGCCGCACAATCCGCTTGTGTGTGTGTGTGTGTTCGAGGCTCCGCCACCATACGGAGGGTCAACCACAGCCAAATCGAAATATTTATCAGGGACGGATTTCATAAACTCCATACAATCAACGTTGTATGCAACATTGGCAACCGAATTTTCTCTATCTACCCTCTCCGCCTGTTCTGCAGCATCAAAGGCATCGAGAAAGATTTTTTCAAATTCACTCATTGCGTCATACCTCGCTGATCTTAATTCCGTGCTTATACAGCATCAGTTTGCGCTTAATAACGTAATCTTTAGTTCTAACGCCCTTTGTGTCTTCCACAACCAAATCGCCGCGCTCGTCCGTATAAACGAAATCTGCGACATAATACACGGCTCTTTCGATGCATCGTGTACCGTTCTGCAGGCGATTTCCTTTTTTGCTATAGCGCTCAAACTGTTCATATTGCGCCGGTATAAGTTCGAAACGCTTCTGCATCACAAGGTCTGTGATCTTTCCCGCCTTTTCAAGCAGTTGCAGTTCGCTATAACGTTTCGCCTCTTTACCGCTATCAAACTCTATGCCGTTAAAAACGGTTTTCTTGGCCTTGTACTTATTCACGGACTACCTCCAATGTATCAGGGTCAATCACTATTCCGTGCTGCTCTTTAGCACGCTGTATGCACACTTCCACAAGATACGGTAGATTGCGTTCTTTAGCGTCCCGTATCATTTCCATGTAATACTCAATCGACCCGAAGCCGCTTTCTTTCTTTTCTTCTTTCTTTTCTTCAGAAAGATAGATAGAATTATTACTTGTTATGTTATGTTTGGTATTGTTATGTATGGTAGGAGCGTTACAAGGCGTGTCCGTAACGTTACAATCGGTGTTACAAGCCGCTTTTTTCTTATCTCTGTAACGCTGTACTCTTTCGCGTGTTTTCTCTTTGCGGTTAGCTTCTTGTTCAAGTAGCAACGAGGCATATTCTTCCCAGTCATGAAGTTTGCCATCTTCGTCAATCCAATGTGCTTCTTTAAGCGCGTTAATCAACGCTTCCGGCTTCTTCTTCCAGCGGCAAGCCTCTGCTATTGCCCTGTCGCTGCACGCGCTCAAATCGCCATCGCTTGCGTTTTGTATTGCCCATGTCCAAAGGCTAACCAGTATGCCAACTGCTACGATGTCGGGGCTTACATGTGAATTTGTAAGCCCCAGCGCGTCTGCAAGCTGCGCGGTCTTTCGGTGCGTTGAAAGGTTAGAATATATCTGAATCCACGGTATCAATTCCTCATCTCCTTAGAATGGGAGTTCGCCATCAGTGTCACTCAATTCGGAAAAAGCCGAGGGCGCATTAATATCGAATTCAACATCAACGCCGTGAGAAAATCCATCGCTTTTTTCGCTCTTCTTGCTTTCCCCAAAATAAATATTGTCTGCTACAACCTCTGCTGTTCGCCGCTTGTTGCCGTTTTGGTCTGTCCATCCGCGCATTGTGAGGCGACCACCAACCGCTGCCATGCTGCCTTTGGTAAAATATTTAGAGACAAATTCGGCGGTGCTTCTCCAAGCTACGATATCAATGAAGTCTGTCTCTCTATTTCCGTCCGCTCCGGCTATGTCTCTGCCAACCGCGAGGGTAAAACTTGCGACAGGGATTTGACTCTGCGTGTATCTAAGTTCGGGGTCGCGCACAAGGCGGCCCATAAGGGTGATGTGATTAAGCATTGCTGCCTCCTATTCTGTATTCGGCAAAACACACTTCTTCGCCGAATCTGTTTTTGTTTTTAATCATGCGTTTTTCAATTTCCATGCCGCTGCGTTTCAGATCGGAAATCCGAGAGGCAAGTCGCATAATGCCGTATTCGTTAAGCGCGTCAAGCGGTGTTATTGCGCCGTATAGTTCAAGATGGCGCTTGATCTTTTCAGTCTGTGTCAAGATAATTCCTCCCAAACTGCATAATAAATTCTTTCGTTGTCCAGCCGTATTCAAGCATTGTGATTTGTTGGCATACAGCCTTTAATTGCCGCCTCTCTGCGGCGTTTTGGTGTATGGTGGTTAAATGGCACGGCTCATGGCAAAGCAAGCACCAGCAGCCGTATTTTTTACTTTTGGAGCGTAACGCGCCGCCGTATACTTCGTGACGGTCAAGTTTACCGGATCTATTCCCGCACAAAAAACATTCGGTTGAGGTAGATAACAAACTCGGTGCATATCCGTTGCGGTCAAGCTGTGCGCCGTACTCATTAACCATTCCATGCCTCCAAAAGCGCGTTTATTTCTTCTTGCGGTCTGGTTTCTATACCGAGCGCTTTAGCCTCAGTAATAAGATTTTCGATAAATCTGCTCATTTCCGCAGTGTCAAAAACCGAGCTGCCGTAATACATATACACCGTTGAATGATGCGGTGAAATGCGTGACGGCTCAATATTTGCTTGCCAGCCTAGACCGTTGCGCTCCCATATACGTTTTATTTCCTCCGCTGCCTCGTTTTCAAAAACGCCCGTTTCCAGATTACCGCCCATGTCGCGCAATTCCTTTTGGTATACTTCTGTTTTTGTCATGCGTAGAGCTGAGGCAATCTTATCTATGAGTACCCACGCATAAGCGTTTGCATCGAGGCTGCGCTTTTTCTTTGCTTTTACTATTTCGTATTCGGCAGGCTCAAAACGGTATACAAAGCGCAAGGCATCAGCCGGGGGCGTAACTGTGAGTATCAGTTTGCCCCCCTCGTATTTAGCCGACTCAATTCTCATGGGCTTCGAGTGTCGCTATAGCCTGTGCCTTTTTGATGCAATCCAGACAAAGCACCTTATTAAACTTCGTCTTACTGCCCTCAGCGTGCTGTTTAACGCCTACAGGTTTACCGTCCAGACCAGTGTAGGGTATGAGCACTTTGCAGCATTCCTCGCAGGTGAATTTAACCTCAGTGGGTTTAGCAGGCTTGGGAGGTTCGGTAGGCTTGGGAGGTTCGGTAGGCTTGACAGGTGCGCCGTTCATGCTGAATACTACCGCCTTTGTCTTGGCATTTACGATGGTGAGTGAAGTAATCTCGCGGTGCTCGTTATAGGCAATGTCCGA
>JAZNRY010000089.1:0-4901 GCA_045590995.1 Paludibacteraceae bacterium
GCCAACGGTTGCGATAGCATTGTTACTCTCCATTTGACTATCAATAACTCTGAGATAGGTGCAACCGAGTACGCTACTATCTGCTACGGCGAGACCTATACATGGAACGGTCAAACTTACTCGACTGAAGGCGAGTATAGTGTAACCTTGCAAAATGCTCTTGGGTGCGATAGCGTAGCAATTTTGCACCTTACTATCATGCCAGCGGCTATTACCACCACTGAGACTGTCGTAATTGGTAACGATGAGATTCCATACACATGGCGTGGTACTACCTATACTGCAACAGGTCGCTATACAGATGTGGAGCACTATGCTACTGTTGCCTGCGACAGTGTTATCCATGTGTTGGACTTGACGGTACTCACAATGGGCAACCACGATGAGCAATCAGTAACAATCTGTGAAACCGAAGCACCTTATCTGTGGTATGGCGAGTCATATTCTGCAACGGGCAAATATACCTACACCGAGAAATATGTAGGTACTGATATAGATAGTATTCAACATATCCTCAACTTAACAGTTAATCCAACTGTTTACGCAGAGGAAACTATGGTGGCATGCGATAGTTACATTTGGAACGGCGAAACTTACACCGAGAGTGGTGAGTATGTATACACTACTGCAGCTGCCAATGGTTGTGATAGTATAATTACTCTCCGCCTCACTATCAACCAAACTACGCATACAGAGGAAACAGCAGTAGCCTGCGATAGTTACGAGTGGAATGGCGAGATCTACACTGAGAGCGGTGACTATGTTTACACCACTACTGCTGCTAACGGTTGTGATCGTGTAGAGGTACTCCATTTGACAATCTTAGAGGCTATAACTGAAACAGAGATACTTGCACTTTGCCCATCCGAACTGCCTTATGAATGGTACGGACAGTCGCTCACAGAGGCTGGTTTATATACTGCAACAGAACAATATTCAGGTATGAGTTGTGATAGTATAATACACGAACTAACACTGAACATATTTGTTCAAACACTACCTGAGCAACTGACTTTGCCTATTGTTCAAACAGGTAAACCAATTGATGTAACAATTCCAACCGAGGAAATATTGGCGTATATCGCAGCTCAGACATGGTATGCTCCTAATGCATGGGTTGTATGGTATGTCAAAGATGGTGCAGAGTGGGGACCGCTAACCACTGAACCAGTATCTTCTGCTGCATCGAATGTTGTGCTAAAATATGCTGTTGAAACGGATTGCGACATCATTGAATCAACTGCAATGACTATTATTATTGAGCCAACATCTGTAGATCTAATTCAGAGTGTTGAGAAGAGCACTCATAAGATTATCAGCAATGATAAGGTGTGGATTATCCGCAATGGCGAAATGTATAATATAGTGGGTGTTAAAGTTACAGAAGTACGATAATCCTATATTAGGACACACAATAAATTCAACGGCTACAATTCCATGCGGATTGCAGCCGTTGTTTTTGTATATAAAATATGCCGACATCGCAGGCACCAATGTGGACTACACCTGCCAAAAGGAAGAAAAAAATTGCCTCATTATCTATTTTTATGCTATTGCTGCACTCACTGCTGCTTATTTCAATTGGCAATACCATTTTAAACACTATTTAAACGCTGATAAAATCATTTCTACACCTACCACTTTCTTCTTCTCTGTTCTCAACCACAATCTACCGCAAGAAGTATTAATTGATTACTCTATTCCTACCGAAGAAATCGAAGCCGCTCCAACTTTCCATCAGCGTATTCAGTGCGAGGCCACTACCATACGAACATTTTACAACAAAACGAACCTCAAAGGTTTCTTTGCTATGGAATCTATCGTGCGACTCACAGATGACAGCAAAATAAAACTATTAAAAGAAATTACCAAAAAATCAAATACCCCATTCGCTATTGCCCTTCTGCATTACCTGAAGTATTATGACCATTGTCTGCAACAGTTTGAGGGCTATTCCAAAAATAGTTATTATGCACATCTGGCTGCTGCACTCGATTTCGCTGTTACGGAAGAAACCATAAAGAAGAACTTCATCTCCATCACTAGCACCGCCGATACGATTCGTGATAAATATTCTGCTTGGCAGTTCCTTAAACAAGCGGAAGATTTTTACAATAAATTAGAAAAAATAACTATTTTCTAAAAGAAAAATAACTTTTTTCAATATATAAGCTCTTTATAATCAGTTACTCCCCCGTTTCGGGTGGAAATTCCCCCGCTTTGGGGTGGTTGTGCATTTTTTTATCCACCAGTACTTTTGCAACCGAAATCCAACGAGCACGGTCACTTCTCCCGTATCGAAGCCCATTGCTCAGCGATTCATCGGTTGCTTATTCCGTATATCCGCTCGCAAGTGTACATAGCAAGCCATATAGTGCGAAAAGAACCACAAACTATGTTTTACCGAGATTAAGCATTCATAAATTTATTACACTGCATTAATCTCACAGCAACCTCGCGATAGTATTAAGGTTAATCGTACAAATCAATGGCAAAAATTAATATGATGACGCACTTGGATAGCATTAGTGGCAAGTATCATCACACTGACAAAGTGTACACCAAGATTCGCAAGTTTGATGAACAGGTTATTGGTGTTCGTCTTAAAAACCCAGTTACTAATGTTCCGCCTTCTGAAAAACAGGCTGCTATTCAGCAAAAGATGACTACTGTTGCTGCACAAGCGAAAGCCATCTTCTCAGATGCCGAACAATTGGCTACTTACCGTGCTGCTTGGAAAAAACAGAAGAAAATCCCAACGCTTACTGGGTATGTCTATGCTCAGTTGTACAAACAATCTAACACGGAGGAATAACAATGCCGTTAATTCAAAATTCTTAAGTCAAAATTAATTATGGCTGGAAGTATTTTTTATTTAGCACCCGTGGAGAATGCATCGGGTAAAATCTTTGGTAAGAAACAAAAGTGGTTGGCAGTGCGCCGTCTGACGGGCAAACGCCAAAAAGGTTGCAGCGTGACAGGAGAGCGTAGTACGGACTTCTCCGAACAAGAGTTGGCACGCCAAACGCGTTTTGGCGCTATCTGCCAAGCAACTATCGAGCGCATGAAAGACCCCACGAAGTACAACCAAGACTTGGCTGCCTTCAAAAAGCAGTCGAAGTATCAGACCATTCGTCAGTATGTGTGGCACCAATGCGCTGAGGAGTACGACAAGCAGAATGCGTAACATTACCTCCCACGGACGAGCACGGATGGACACGGAAATACGAAATATCAGTGTATATCAGTGCTATCAGTGGGAATATATGTCCCACGAATCTCACAGATGGGCATGGATGCAAGGAGCGTAATTACTCATTTCAGAAGAAAGTGCGGAGCAATCTGCACTTTTTTTTGCGTATGTGCATTTTTTTTTGTAATTTTGCACGCTAAAATTGATTTTTTATGGGGCGTATAAGTCTGATAGGGCTTATAAGTCCCATGTATTCAGCATAATAACAACACATGAATATGAAAAATTTCAAACTTTGGAATCGAATTGGCGGATGGTTGGTGTTTGCTATTGCGGCTGCAACCTACCTCTTGACCATGGAGCCAACAGCCTCGTTTTGGGACTGCGGCGAGTTTATCGTTAGTGCACACAAACTGGATGTGGGACACCCACCCGGAGCACCATTCTTTATGCTACTCGGACATTTCTTTTCGCTGTTTGCCAGCGACACAGCACATGTAGCTATGTGTGTGAATGCCCTTTCGGCATTGGCTTCGGCGTTTACCATACTGTTCCTGTTCTGGACAATCACCGCCCTCGGACGCAAATTAATGCGCCCTGATACTTTGGCAAAAGGGATAGGGTTGTTAGGTGCAGGCTTGGTAGGCTCGTTGGCATACACTTTCTCCGACACATTCTGGTTCTCAGCCGTAGAGGGTGAGGTATATGCACTCTCTTCGCTTTTCACAGCAGTTGTCTTCTGGCTTATCCTGAAATGGGACGAACATGCCGACGAGGAAGGCTCGGATAAGTGGTTGATACTGATTGCCTATCTCATGGGTTTGAGTATCGGTACGCACCTCTTGAACTTGCTGACTATTCCTGCTATCGTGTTGGTATATTACTTCCGTCGCCACGAATTTACATGGAAAGGCGTATGCGCCGCTTTTGGCGTATCGGTAGCTATATTGGCAGTCATACTCTATGGTATTATCCCTGGTGTGCCAACCATAGCAGGATGGTTTGAATTGCTGTTTACCAATGTGTTAGGTTGCCCATTCAATACAGGTTTAGCACTCTATCTCGTGCTGATGGCAGCAGCACTCGTTTGGGCTATCTGGGAGAGTTATGCCGTGATAGAGAAAGAAGCAACTATCAATACCCGCACTATCATCTCTTTTGTGTTGGCAATGGCACTCGCAGGCGTACCATTCATTAAAGAGAGTGCTGTGATTGGCATAGTGCTGATTATCATTATGTTTGTGGTGCTATTCGTAAAGAAGGAAGTTATCCCTGCGCGTTGGCTGAATACGATAGCTATGATGGTGACGGTGGTGGTGATTGGCTATGCAAGTTATGCAGCGATTGTTATCCGTTCTTCTGCGGACACCCCAATGGATCAGAACTCGCCCGACAATGTCTTCTCGCTGAAATACTATCTCAACCGCGAGCAGTATGGCGATACGCCACTCTTCTACGGACAGACCTACAATGCGCCTGTGAAACTCGAGGTGAAGGGCAATATGTGTATTCCTGTGGAGAAACAAGGTCATGCGCAATATGCTCCTGCACCAAAGGTAGAAGGGGAAAAAGACCGCTATGTAGTAACGGGTTACAAGAACTCGTATGTGTATATGGACGAGTTTAAGATGCTGTTCCCACGTATGCACTCAGGACAAGCGCACCATGTGGATGCGTATAAGTCGTGGGCGGATGTCAAGGGCAAGAA
>JAZNRY010000090.1:0-19213 GCA_045590995.1 Paludibacteraceae bacterium
GCCGAGATGCAATACTACACCCCCCGCAATGTCACTATCGAACGCCACCCCGTATCGGGCGAGTCATGCCTCGTGCTCAATGCCAAACGCGAGGACTATCGCAACCGCCCTGCCACTTCGGCACGTGTCAATACCCAGGACAAAGTCACCGTTTGCTACGGCAAGATCGAGGCGCGTATCGCTTTCCCTCACACTGCCGATGGCTTGTGGCCTGCATTCTGGATGCTCGGCAATAATCTTGCTACCAACCTCGGCAACGATGACTCTATCGACCGTCAGCGCGAGCAGTTGGCTGCGCAAGGGCGCGTGGTATGGCCTAAGTGCGGTGAGATTGACATCGTAGAGATGGGACACAAAGATGGTATCGAGAAAGGTCTTTCCGACCGCTATTTCAACGGTGCTGCCCATTGGGGCGAAAGCTTCAACAACGGCAAGTACCCTAACGAAGCAGGCGTATGCGAAGCCTCCTACCCTGTACAAGGCGACTTCCACCTCTTCACCGTCATTTGGACCGAAGATAGTCTGGCCATGTACCTCGACCAAGACCAATATCCTGAGGTAGCACCTTATTTCGCACTCTCGCTGCGTGATACATCTATCAACGAACCAGGACACTACTTCAACCATCCATTCTATATCGTGCTCAACTTAGCAGTAGGTGGCTTCTTCCCAGGGCTACCAATGCACGAGAAGTACCCCGAGGTATATACTGCCGACCATGAGAACTTCCAACGTGTAACCGCCCTACCCGCAGATGGCACCCCCGTCAAAATGTACATCGACTATATCCGCATATACCAGTTTAACCAATAGAGTCCCGACTCGCGATTCCCGATTCCCGATTCACAATTCCCGACTCCCGACTCGCGACTCCCGACTCTCAAAAAAAATAACAACTCATGAAACTCTCTATCAAAGAAAAACTCGGCTACAGCCTTGGTGATACCGCCTCACACTTTGTGTGGGACATGGTCAATTTCTGGTTAATATTCTACTATACCGATGTGCTCGGTATCAGTCCTGCATGGTCCACAGCCATCGCTATCCTCGGCACCATCATGGATGCCGTCATGGACCCTATCGTAGGTATTTGGGCAGACCGCACCAACACCCGTTGGGGTAAGTTCCGTCCGTTCTTGCTCTACGGTTGCATTCCTTTTGCGCTGTTTGTCTTCCTTGCTTTCCTCGGTCCTGACCTGCAAGGCAATGCCCTCATCGCATATATCCTGCCTATGTTTATTGGCTTGCGTATCATCTATGCTGTTGTGAATATCCCTTACTCTTCTTTGGGAGCCGTGATGACCAACGACTCCATCGAGCGCGCGGGACTTAACTCTTATCGTTTCGTGGCTGCCAATATCGGTCAGTTGCTCGTGTCGGGCTTCGCTCTCTATATCGTCTATTACCTCGGTTCACAAGCTACAGGCATGGACTATTCTATCATGTCTGACGACAGTGCGCGCAAACTCTTCATGGAGGGTGGGGCAGATAATACCGACCTCGTGCGCTCATCCTATATCATTGGTTTCAGATACCTCGTGGCTATCTTCGGTGCAATAGGGGTGATTCTCTTCCTCATCACATTTGCTACTACCAAAGAGCGTATTGCTCCACCTAAACGCCAAAAGACCGACCTCAAGCATGACTTCAAGTACCTCTTCAAGAACCGCCCATGGGTAGTATTGATGCTCGTAGGTATTGTTTCCTTTATCATGTTTGCTATCCAAAACATCTCCGCGACTTACTACTTCAAGTATTTCCTCAATGCCGAATCCAAGAGCCAAATCTTCAATATCCTCGGTACGGTAGCGCTCATCATCGCTATTCCTACCACCAAACCACTCGTAAAGAAGTTTGGCGCTAAGCAACTATATATTGTCTGCTCATTGCTCTCAGGACTATTCTTCTGTTTGCTCTATTTCGCAGGCACCAATTTCGTACTCATCAATGTCTTCAACTGCTTGGGTAAGATTGCCTATGCACCTGCTATCTCGTTGCTATGGACCATGCTCGCCGATGCAGCAGACTATGGCGAGTGGAAGTTCCAACGCCGCACCACAGGCCTTTGCCTCTCTGCTGCGGTCTTCGCACAGAAGATTGGTTGGTCTATCGGTGCTGCTCTCTTTGGTGCTATCATGACTGCCGTTCATTTCGATGCTACCATGGGCTTGCAACAGATTCAGAACGACCTTACCATTATGACCAGTATCCACTGGCTCTTCGGTATCATGCCAGGTGTACTCTATGCCTCATGCGCTATCCTGTTGGCATTCTACAACCTCGACACCCCAACCCTACAACAAATGAAATCCGACCTCGAACAACGCCAAGATTAATATAATTGGGTCCCGGAATCTGGGCTCCCGGCTCAAAAAAAGAAATACATGACCCCTACAGGACACTACAAAACCATTGATGGCGAACGCTTCTACTGCATTGACAACTACAATCACATGCAGCCCTTCTTTATATCGCTCGCCAGCGATACCGACCTCTGGATGTACATCTCATCCACAGGCGGACTCACATGCGGTCGCCGCAACCCCGAGCAAGTGCTCTTCCCTTACTACACCGATGATAAGATCACCGAGAACTACGAGCAGACGGGTCCTAAGACTATCCTCCGCGTACAAACGACACAAGGCACCCAACTATGGGAACCCTTCTCATCGCGTCAGATGGGTACCTACCACATCATTCGCTCCATAGCTAAGTCGGTGACGGGCAATCGCCTCATCTTCATTGAGAAGAATATAGATTTGGGCATTACTTTCTCCTATGAGTGGGCACCTGCTGCGCATCTCGGTTGGGTACGCACTGCGCGTCTTTCCAACGAAACCAATGCCCCTATCACCGTAGAAGTGCTGGACGGCTTGCAAAATGTCATGCCTTCGGGTGTAGAGCGTATTACGCAAAACACCTTCTCTACTTTGGTGGATGGCTATAAGCGTACCGAACATGTAGGCAATGGCATGGTACTTTTCCGCATGGAGGCTATCCTCGTGGACCGCGCCGAACCCAGCGAATCCCTCCGCTGCAACTCCGTTTATACCTTAGGGATTCCAGACGCCGGAAGCCGGGAACCCCAATATCTCACCTCCTCCGCTCAACTCGACACTTTCCGCCAAGGTGGTGATATCCAATCCGAACCCGAGTCCAAAGGTGTCCGCGGAGCCATCTTCGCCCATTTCACTGCTACTTTACCCAGTAAAGAAAAATCCCAGCCTTTACACCATACACCATCCACTATACACTCACTTCAGTGGCACTTCATCTGCGATGTCATGCAAGACACTGTTTCCGTTCGCCGCAGCATGGCGTTCATGCAGCAACCCGATGCAGTAGCGCAGTTGCAGTCAGCCCTGCAAGCCACTACCGCCAACCTTCGCCAGATAGTGGCGCAGAACGATGGTGTACAGTCCACGGCGGATGAGGCCAACGATGCACGCCACTTTGCCAACACGCTCTTCAACACCATGCGCGGTGGCTTCTATTGCGACAATTATCAGATCGCTGGTCCTGCTTTTGCTCAGCATATTCGCATCTTCAACCGTGCTTTGGCGGACAAACACCATACCTTCCTCACCAATCTGCCCGAGTCTATCTCTCATGCCGAACTCGACCAAGCGGTGCAGGAGCGTCAGGACCACCAATTCCACCGCCTCTTCATGGAGTACTTGCCACTCACATTCTCGCGCCGTCATGGCGACCCAAGTCGTCCTTGGAACCTCTTTGATATCCGCGTGAAGGATGAGCAAGACCGCCATATCATCTCCTACCAAGGCAACTGGCGCGACATCTTCCAAAACTGGGAAGCCCTGTCGCTCTCCTATCCTGATTATGTGAATAGCATCATCGCTAAGTTCCTCAACGCAACCACAGCCGATGGCTATAATCCATACAAAGTAACCTCCGAAGGCATTGATTGGGAGGTCATCGAACCCGAGAACCCATGGTCAAACATCGGTTATTGGGGCGACCACCAGATTATCTATCTCTGTCGCTTACTCGAACTCAGCCACAAGCACAACCCACAGGCGTTGCGTGATATGTTGGGCATGCGCGAGTTTGCTTTCGCTGCTGTGCCGTATCGCTTCCGCTCGTATGCGGATATCGTGCGCGATCCTAAGAACACCATCACATTCGACCAAGCAGCCCACGACCATATCTTCTCGCAACTATCTACCTACGGACAAGATGCTCGCCTGCTTTTGGGTACTGACAACCAACCACTATTGGTTACTTTCACCGAGAAACTGCTCATCACGCTGCTCACCAAACTCAGCAATTTCATTCCCGAAGCAGGTATATGGATGAACACCCTGCGCCCTGAGTGGAACGATGCCAATAATGCGTTGGTAGGCAATGGCGCCTCTATGGTCACGCTCTATTATATGCGCCGCTTCGTTGCTTTCCTCATCGACCGATATCAGTCAGAGGAAACCACCTACGCTCTCTCCGAAGAGGTCGTACTCTTCCTCCGCAATATACTGACCGCTATGGTCAATCACTTGCCAGAGCAAGCCGACCAACCAATCTCCTTCACCGACCACACCCGCCGCACTTTCACCGACCAAGTGGGGCGTGCAGGCGAGGCATACCGCAATGCTGTCTATGCAGGTCACTCTGGCAAGAAAGTGGAGATGGACGCATCGCTCATTTGCCAGTTCCTCATTATGACGCTCGATTTCATCGACCAGTCTATCGATGTCAATCAGCGCGAAGATGGTTTGTACCATGCCTACAATCTCGTGAAGTTCGACCGTGGCACCATCTCCATCAGCCATCTCTACGAGATGCTCGAGGGGCAGGTGGCAGTCCTCTCTTCTCGCCGTTTGGATGCTGAACAAGCAGCCAATCTCTTAGATGCTATGCGCCAGTCTGCGCTTTACCGCGAAGACCAACGCAGCTATATGCTTTATCCCGCACGCAAACGCGCGTCCTTCTTAGATATGAACACCCTGCCAGAGGAGGCATTATCTTTGCCTATCGTGCAACGCCTCTTGGCTCATCATGCTACGGACATCCTCACGCAAGACTGCACTGGTAAGGTACATTTCTCGGCTAACTTCAACAATGCCGACTTCCTCCTGCGCGCTATCCAACACAGCAGCGAGGACATCACCCCAGAGGAGACAGAGCAACTGCTCAATCTCTACGAACAGCTCTTCAACCACCATGCGTTCACGGGCCGTTCAGGCACCTTCTATAAGTACGAAGGTCTGGGCTGTATCTACTGGCATATGGTCAGCAAACTCCTCCTCGCCGTAGGCGAATGTATCGGCAATACAGGTATCCTGACGCCGGAAGCCGGACAAACTGCATTGGAGCGCTTGCGCACTCACTACCACGCAATCCAAGAAGGCATCGGCTCCCACAAAACCCCTGCCGAGTACGGATCTTTCCCATTTGATGCTTATTCGCATACGCCTTCTATGAGCGGTGTTCAACAACCGGGCATGACAGGACAAGTCAAGGAGGACATCATCTCTCGCTTCTTCGAGTTGGGCGTACATGTGCAAGACGGTCAAATCACCTTCTGCCCCATCATGCTCACCGATGCGGACTTCCGCGATGGCGAACTGCGCTTCTCGTATTGTGGCACAGAGATTATCTACCGCAAAACGGGCAATGGGACAGGCAGTGTCACCCTCACCCCAGAACAAAGCAAACACATCTTCGCCCGCGATGGCGAAATCAAACAACTAATAATAGAACTATAAAAAAGCAAATAACCATTTTTGTTTTCGCTCACCAATGCAACTCGTTGCATTCATTTGAGCGAAAAACAAAATACAAACATGAATTGACAATAATTGACAGCATAATTGACCCTAATTGTCTTAAATAAATTTTAATTTTTGTTATTGATATAATGCCGTTTTAATTTAGTTATATAACCCGCGAGCGCGGCAGGGAGTTGATTGCCGCGCAAGTTGTCTAAGTTGTCGTAAATAAAAAAATATTTGGTAATTTTTGGTTAAATTGTTTATAATTTTTGTTTTTAAATATTCGTCATATGAGAAAGTTATTAATCGCATCATCACTCTTCTTGTTGGTATCTTGCACCGCAAAAGTCCCCTCCACCCATGTGTGGCTCACCTCTGCTGCGGGTGATAAGTTCGCCGAACAGCAGGCAGTCGTTTTCCACGAGGGCACAGCCGACAATGCCATCACTATCCATGTGGACGAGAAGAAGCAGACCATCGACGGCTATGGTGGCTCGCTCACCGAGTCTTCGGCTTTCGTGCTTGCGTGCCTCACGCCCGAGCAACGCCAGAGCGTACTCCACGAACTCTTCTCCGAGGAGGGTGCCAACTTCTCCGTAGTTCGCACACAAATCGGCTCATCCGATTTCTCTGTCGAAGGCAAGTACGCCCTCACCGAGGTGGACGGCGATACCGAGATGAAGCACTTCTCGCTCAACCGCGACAAAGAGGGCTTTCCTGCCTCCAAGTACCCACAGGTGAAGGATGAGCAATACGACCTCTACCACCTCATGAAAGATGTGTGGAACATCAAGCAGGGGCAGTCGGACAATACTTATCGCATTATGGCGAACACATGGACCGCGCCTGCATGGATGAAGGACAACAAGAAGTACTACGAGCGCGAGAACGGCGTAGCCCGTGGTGGCGCATTGCTGCCTGAGTACTATCAGGCGTATGCCAATTATATCGCTGCTTATATCGAGGCTTGGAAGGCAGAGGGTGTCAATATATGGTCTGTGACCCCTGTCAACGAACCTATGGGCAACGATGGTGGTTGGGAGAGCATGGATTTCTCGCCACAAGTGGAGACCGAGTTCATCCGCGACTACCTCGCACCTACGCTCATCCGCCGTGGACACGGCGATGTGGCTATCTATGGCTTCGACCAAAACATCTTCGAGATGATGCCTTACGCCGATGCTATCTACCAAGACTCCCTCGCCAACCAATATACTACTGGTATGGCTGTCCACTGGTATGGCAGCACGATTGGTTGCTTCCCTGAGACATTGGAGGAGGTACATGCCAAATACCCTAATAAGACTATCTTCCACTCTGAGGGCTGTATCGACAACCTCGGTTGCCCACCATGGGACGGTGTTACTGACCCAGTCGGCTTCCAAGAGTCGGGATGGTTCAATAACGATGCGTTCTGGTGGGACAAGATTGCCACCGACTGGGCATACTCCACTCGCTGGGCAGGTGGCACACACCCCAAGTATTCGCCTGTATTCCGCTATGCGCAGTATATCATTGATGGCACCAACCACTGGCTCACGGGCTATTGCGATTGGAATATCGTACTCGACTCCATTGGCGGACCTAACCATGTGAATAACTTCGCTGGCGCCCAAGTGATGATTGATTATCAGAATGATATCATCTACTACACACCTTATTATTATGTACTCAAGCAGTTCTCTCGCTCCATGCGCCCAGGCGATGTGGCGTTGCAAGTGGACTACCCTGCTACAATGAAGACGGGTGCGGATTGCGAGACACAGGATATCTTCCTCTGTGCCGTAGAGAAAACCGATGGCTCCTATGCGATCAATATCCTCAACATGGGTCCTGCTACCAACCTGCCAATCCAACTCGGCAACCACTATGCCAAGGTGAAGCTCCCTGCTTCCTCCGTCCAAACTATTATGGTAAAATTAAATGACTAATGAATTATTTATAGATTTGATTTAGTTTTTCAACTCACCAATGCAGCGTGCTGCATTCTTATGAGTTGAAAAATAAATATAAAACCAGATTTTTTAGTATTTTTGTAGCAAGCGTAGCGCAGCGTATTTTTGTTAAAAAATTGACAATAATTGACAACATAATTGACCCTAATTGTCTTAAATAAATTATTGATAGAATGCCGTTTTAATTGTTGTTAAATATTTCTGAGGCAAGCGCAATGTTGGCGCGCGCAGTTGTTGTTTATGTTGTCGTTAATATCAATATCCTTGTAATATTTGGTAATTTTGGTTTAAATTGTTTATAATTTTTGTTATTAATATAATGCCGTCTTAATTTAGTTATATAACCCGCGAGCGCGGCAGGGAGTTGATTGCCGCGCAATGTTGTTGGATTAAGTTGTTTAAGTTGTTGATAAAATAAATATCCTTGTAATATTTGGTAATTTTGGTTTAATTGTATATAATTTTGGTTTAAATATGAAACGCCTTATTCCTTTAATAGCCCTTTTCGCCCTCGTTTCCTGCCAACCTAAGGATCCTGTTGAGCAACGCATCGACGACCTTCTCGCTCAGATGACTCTCGCGGAGAAGATTGGTCAGATGAACCAACTCGACCCTTCTTGGAGTGCAGAAGAGAAGGAAGCACAAATCCGCGAGAGCTTGGTAGGGTCAATTTTCAATATCGTTGACCCGCACGAGGTCAATCGCCTCCAGCGTATGGCAGTCGAGGAAACGCGTTTAGGTATTCCGTTGCTTGTAGCGCGCGATGTCATTCATGGCTTCTGCACTATCTATCCTATTCCATTAGGACAGGCAGCCACCTTCGATCCTGCTTTGGTTGAGGAGGCAGCTCGTCTTACTGCCGACGAGGCTGTGCAAACGGGTGTTCGCTGGACTTTCTCTCCTATGGTGGATGTGGCGCGTGACCCTCGTTGGGGACGCGTAGCAGAGGGGTATGGCGAAGACACCTATCTCACTTCCGTCATGGGTGCTGCTGCGGTGCGTGGCTATCAGGGTAGCGACTCCATTGTTCGCCTTGCTGCTTGTGTCAAGCATTTCGCTGGCTACAGCGTATCCGAAGGTGGACGCGACTACAACTCCACTTGGATTCCCGAGGTGCAACTCCGCGAGATGTATCTGCCACCGTTCAAAGCGGCTATTGATGCTGGTTCTCTCTCTATCATGTGTGCTTTCAACGACATCAACGGTGTGCCTGCTTCGGGCAACCAACACCTCAACATAGATATCCTCCGCCGCGAGTGGCAGTTCGATGGCTTGCTCGTATCCGATTGGGGCTCTATTGGCAATATGGTGGCTCATGGTATCTCTACCGATCTCTGCCAGACGGCAGCCCAGAGTTTGGATGCACAGGTGGATATGGATATGCAGAGCAATGCTTACCTGTGGTATCTCGACGACCTCGTTGCGCAAGGCAAAGTCAGCGAAAAGCAACTGGATGCTTGCGTGCGTAATATCTTGCGCATGAAGTTCCGTTTGGGGCTATTTGATAATCCATATTGCTATATCGAGGACACCCCTACCTATTTCGCTCCCGAGGCTCTTGCAGCAGCTCAACGCGCCGCCGAAGAGTCCGCAGTATTGCTGAAAAACAACAATACCTTGCCTTTAACCTCTAACCTTTCACCTTTAACCTCTAAACCAACGGTTTTGGTCTGCGGTCCTCTCGCTCACGCCCAACACGACCAGAACGGCACTTGGTGCTTCGACAAGGTGGACTCCATGACTATCACTCCGCTGATGGCGTTCCGTGAGTTGGCAAAGCAAGGTGAGATTCGCCTCATTGAGCAAACGGGCAAGCACTGGTCACGCGAGGTAAGCCAAAGCAATATCGCCTCTCTCACTCGTTTGGCTCGCCAAGCCGATGTGGTACTCTATTTCGGTGGTGAAGAGAGTATCTTGTCGGGTGAAGCACGCTGCCGTGCGCATCTCAATCTGCCTGGCGACCAAAGCGCACAACTCCGCGCGCTCAAGGCTACGGGCAAACCAGTGGTGCTCACTGTCATGGCGGGTCGCCCATTATGCATAGGCGATGATATCGACCTCATGGATGCGGTGCTGTATGCTTTCCACGGTGGCACCATGCAAGGTCCTGCGTTGGCTAATCTCATTATGGGGAAGGTTGCACCTTCGGGGCGCCTGCCTATCACTTTCCCTAATGCAGAAGGTCAGATTCCTTTGTATTATAATAAGAAGAACACAGGCCGTCCTACCGACCACCCTGTGCTGATTGACGATATCCCTGTAGGCGCAGGCCAGTTCTCTATTGGCGAATCCAGCTATTGGTTGGAGTATGGCGATCAGCCGCTCTATCCATTTGGCTATGGCTTGACCTACACCACCTTCGAGTACGGCCCCGTTGTCCTCTCGGACACAATTCTTGACTTTACACCTTACACCCTACACCCTACACTGCAGGTTTCCTGCATTATCAAAAACACAGGCAACCGCACTGCCACAGCCGTTCCTCAGCTCTATATCCGCGACCTCGTGGGCTCGCTCACACGCCCTGTTCGTGAACTCAAGGGTTTTCAACGAGTGACTATCCCTGCGGGCGAGTCACGCACAGTCACTTTTGAGTTGACGGAAGAGGATTTGGCTTATTGGCATTTGGCTGAAGGTGTTACCTTAGGTGCGGACGGTGCTTATGCACATAGTGCAGAACCCGGCGACTTCCATGTATGGATTGCCCCCAACGCTGCCGAAGGTCAACCTGCAAAATTTACATTAAAATAATAACTACTAACCTATAATTCAAAATTCAAAATTCATAATTCATAATTACCTATAGTATGCCTCTCACTTGCCCCTTATCTCCATCGTGACCTCACCGAGAGATGACCGAGAGATCACCGAGTGACAACCGAGAGACAAATATTCGAAAACCAACGCCCCATGGGGTGACTAAACATGAAACATACAACGCGCCATAGGCGCATATAATGTAAACGAAGTGAACAAATAATACTAACTTAAAATTAAATTAATATGAAAAAACATTTCTTAAAATCATTCGCACTACTCGCGATGCTGTTTAGTGCGATAACCCTCTCCGCACAGTCAGGTGTGGATTGGAGTGTGTATGAATTCCTCAGCGATGGCGCTGGTGGAGGTAAGTACACAAACAAATATAAAGTGTCTGCAGCAGATGGCTTGTCAGTAGTTAACATCCAACAACCAGGATTTACTGATCAACATAGTATTTATGCTACTGTTCCTGCTGGTATTTCTGATTGCAATGTGAGCAGTACAATCCAAGGAGCTGGCATAGCTCTTCACTTATCTGCATTCACAGCAAAAGAAACTCAAGTTACAATCAATTATGCAGGTGGATCTTGCACCTTTTGGGTATATTATGCTGACGGCACCGAAGGTGGAGGCGAAGGTGGCGAGGACCCTGTAGACCCAACTCCAGACCCAGAAGAGCCTGAAGTAACTGACAAATGGGCTAATGTGGATTGGGTTGAAGCTTCAGATAATAAGTATAAAGTATCACACGAGTGTTTGACTAATGTTGTAAATGTACAACAACCTGGTTGGGCTGCAGAAAAAGGTATCTATGTGACTGCACCTGCAGGTATCAGTAGTTGTACAGTTAATGGTGCAATTGATGGCGCAGGTATGATTCTTTATCTATCTTCATTTACAGCCAAAGAAACAGAAGTAACTATTACCCATGGATTGGGCTCTTGCACTTTCTGGGTATATTATGCGGATGGAACCGAGGACGGTGGCGAAACTCCATCTACTCCTACGGAAATCTATGATGTGAATTTTGCTCTTGCTTCTAATGGTTCTTCTGCTGAAGCAACATCAGGTGATGCTACTGCTGCTATTGACAATAATGCAGGTACTCGTTGGGAATCTGCACAAGCAGATCCTCAAACTTGGATATTGGACTTGGGACAATTATGTATCTTCAATACTCTTGAAATCGTTTGGGAAGGTGCGTATGGAAAAACATTTACCGTTTCTGCAAGTGATGATAAGGAGAATTGGACACCTATATGGACTGTTGAAGGTCAAGAATTAGCAGGTTTCCCTTATACACAAACACAAAAGATAGATAAAACTACTGCACGTTATATCCAATTCCATGGTACAGAGCGTGGCACAGGATATGGCTATTCATTCTGGGAGTTCCGTGTATATCTTGCAGGTGAAAGTACATTTACTTCATTGGAAGCAACACCAACTACTAATCTCTCAAAGGTAGGCGAAGGTAATGCTATCACTCTCACTCCTAAAGACCAAAATGGTAAACCTATGACTGATGTAGGTGAAGTAATTTATACTGTTACTCCAGCTGATGCGGGTACTATTACCAACAATATATATACCCCAACTAAAATAGGTTTGGCTTCTATCGTTGCTACTATCGGCGAGGTAAGTGCTCCTGCATTTGAAGTATTTGCATATGACGGAGAAAATGTGGCATTGAGCCCAGATATCAATACTAGCAAGATTGTGGATCAATCCGACTTCGCCCCAAGTGGTACAGATGCTTGGCATGCTATTGATGGCAATGAGGGTAGCGTATGGCAAGGTTCTGCTACCAATGGTACTGCAAACGATGAGGATTCCCGTACATACAACTCCTGGTTTGTTGTGGATTTCGGAGGCTACTACGACATTAACCTTGTTACTATCCAATTCGAAGGCGCTTGCTCGCAAGAATATCATGTGGACTTCTCTGCGGATAATGCGACTTGGAATCAAGCTTATAATTATGTTGGTGCTGCCAATGTCAATCCCCACACCCAACGAATTTATGGTGCAGACCTCCAAAATACTAACAAAGTTCGCTATGCTCGCTTCTTTAGCACCAAAGCTGCGACACAATGGGGTATGAAGATATTTGAGTTCAAAGCATTTGGTACACCATGGGTCGCTCCTGAAGATGATGTAAAACCAGTTATGGGAACGGCATCGCTTGTATCGAAAAACGGAAAGAGTGTGGTGATTGCGGTATATGCTACCGATAATACCAATATCAAAGGATACCGTGTAAAAGAAGGAACATACAATAAAATAGTACTACCTAATGGAGAAGGAAACATTACTGTTGATAATCTCGAATATGGCAGTCATACTCTTACAATTACCGCAATAGATGAGGCTAACAATGAATCAGACAATAATGCTACTGTGGAATTTACTTTAGAGATTCCAGAGATTACAGATGTGAACTTTGCCCTTACAACCCAAGGAGCTTCTGCTACTGCATCAGAAGGTAATGCAGTTGAGGCTATAGATGATAATATAGGTACTCGCTGGGGTACAGGAGCAAGCGACCCTCATTGGTGGGTAGTTGACTTAGGTCAATTACGCATATTCAACACGATCCAAATCGTGTGGGAAGGTGCATATGGTAAGACATTCACTATTGAAACAAGTTCTGATAATTCCGATTGGGATTTGGCAGCTACCATTACGGATCAGGAATTAGCTGGATTCCCTTATACACAAACTATCAATATTGACAAAACCACCGCTCGCTATGTACGCTTTAATGGTACAGCCCGCGGAACACAATGGGGCTATTCATTCTGGGAATTCCGCGTATATCTCGCAGGTGCAAGTATCTTAACATCATTAGCAGCACAGCCTGCATCCAATCTCACCAAATTAGGAGAGAGCAATGCCATTACTATTACTCCAAAAGACCAAAATGGTACAATAATGGCTGATGCGGGCGAAGTTGTTTACACCATCACTCCTGCTGATGCAGGTACCATCACCAATAATATTTACACACCTGCAAAAGTAGGTGTTGCAACCATCGTGGCTGCTATTGGAGAGGTGAAAGCAGAGGCGTTTGATGTCATTGCATACGAAGGAGAGAACCTTGCGCTCAGCACAAATATGGCAACCGATAATAAGATATATGCACAATCTTCACCTTCAGAAGGAGCTGCTAATGCATTCTTTGCTGTAGATGAAAATGATAATGGTGTATGGCGTGGTGCGCCAACAGAAGCAAGTACTGGCACAGATGAAGCTTCTCGTACATATGATGCATGGTTTGTTGTTGATTTTGGTGCGTATTATGACATCAATTTAGTGACTATTAAATTTGAAAATGCTTGCTCACAAAAATATCATGTAGATTTTTCAGAGGATGCAACAAATTGGAATACTACATACAATTATGAGGGTAATGCAGGATGGAACGCTCATACAGCATGTATAGCAGGTAGTGATTTGCAAAATGCTACAAAAGTACGCTATGCTCGTTTCTATAGCACAATGGCCGCAACAGAGTTTGGTGTGCAAATCTACTCTTTCAAAGTATTTGGTACACCATATGTAGCTGCAGGTGATACAGAAAAACCAGAAATGGGAACGGCTACACTCGTTTCAAAAACACATAAGAGTGCGATTATTGCTGTGTCTGCAACTGACAACGATGAAGTGGGTTCATATCATGTAGTATGTACCAATACTGCTTACGAGCAAACGCTAACGCCTACCGAGGGACAAATTACACTCACAGGCTTAACTGCTGCTACTGCTTACAACTTCACCATTACTGCTATTGACCTCGCAGGTAATGAGTCTGAAAATGCAGCTACAGTGGAATGTACAACCAATATATACAATGCTAAACCAACTTCCGCTCCAACTCCTCCAACCCATGACGCAAAGCAAGTAAAATCCGTATTCTCTGATGTTTATGGTGGCACCTTCTCTGCAATGGAAGGTTGGGGACAAGCTACACAATTCGAGGAGTTGAATTTTAATGGTGATTATGTACGCTACTATACCAACCTAAATTATCTTGGTTGGGCAACAGGTTCTCCTATCAATGCTTCTGTAATGGAGAAATTGCACCTGGACATTTGGGCAGCAGAAGATGCAACTATGATGATTGTGCCTATTTATGGAGGTCCAGGATTAGTTACGGATGATCAAAAAACAAAAACTGTCACACTTGAGGGACAAAAATGGAATAGCATTGATTTGACCCTTGCTACAGACTTTGCAGGTTTGAATTTGTCATCTATTTACCAATTCAAGTTTGCTGAACCTAAAGGAACTGACATATTCGCAATTGATAATGTCTATTTCTATACCACACAAGTTTCTTCTGATGTAACTCCTCCAACCAACTTGACCGTTACTGCCGTTCCTTCATTCACCACTGCGGTAATTAACTGTCAAGCAACGGATGAATCAGGTAGCATTTCCTATGAGGTTTATTTTGGCGAAGAACTCAAGGGTACAGGTAGTGCAGATTCTGGTAAAACAGCATCAATTACCGTTACAAACTTGCAACCTAATCGCGAGTTCACAATGACCGTGATTGCTACTGATGTATATGGCAACGAGTCTTCCGAGACTGTGGATGTGACCTTCACTACATTAGCATACCCTGATCCTGCTCCTACACCACAATACCCAATAGAAAATGTATTCTCCATCTATTCCGATGCATATACTACTACCGTTTCTCGTGCATTCGGTTGGGGTTGGGGTGCATCCACTGTAGAAGCTGAGGTAGAATTAGCTGCTGGTGACAAAGCATTGCAATACACCATCTCCAACTATGCTGGTTGGGAACTCAATGGTAACACCACAATTGGCGACTTGAAAGAATACCCATACCTCCACATGGATATTTATGTAGAGAAGGCTGGTTCTATTCAGTTTACTCCTATTTGGGGTGCTGAGGCATTGAAGACCTATACGCTTAAAGCAGGTTGGAATTCTATTGATGTTGATCTCGTAACTGAGTTTACAGGCATCAATCTCGCGAACATTTATCAACTCAAATGGGCTGCTATGCCAGCTACTTGCTTCATTGATAATGTCTATTTCTACAAACCTATTGTAGTGGCTGAAGACACCGATCCAACTACTCTGCCTAATGGCTTTGTTTGTGATGTTACTTTTGCTCGTGAAATGACTGTCGCAGATGGTATCTGGAACACCATTGCGCTGCCATTCTCAATGACAAAACAACAAATCAATGAGACCTTTGGTTCTGCTACTCGTGTAGCTAAATTGCAAAGTACTTCTACTGTGGCTTCTCAAAATGAAATAAAGTTGATATTTGATTTTGTAAATGTGATAGAGGCTGGTGTACCATATATCATCTTGCCAGAAGAAACAGGAAAAGATGTTGTGATTCGCGGTGTAACCCTAAATACAACCATCAGTCCTGTTGTTGTTCCTGGTCAAGTAACCATGCACCCTGTATTGAAAACTATCTCATACAACTATGAGAATGGTGACCCTATTAAGTTCTTCCTCTCGCCTGATGGCAATTTGCACTACAACGAAGCTACGAATCAAATCAAGGCATTGCGTGCATACTTCACATTTGATAATGTAACTTCTATTGCAGCAGCTGCTAATGTGCGCGCTCGCATAGCACTAAGAGAGGATGCTGCAACTGGTTTGGACAATCTCATCAACGAAAATGCTCCAGTTAAGATAATCGAGAACGGTCAACTCATCATCATCCGTGACGGCGTTAAGTACAATGTACAAGGACAAAAACTTTAATCAGAGGTAAATGGTTATAGGAAGAATAGCGCCAAACGCCGCATCTTCCTCACCTTTACACCTTACACTTTACACAATAAACTAAATTAAAAGAACGATATGAAAAAAGTATATTTAGCGCCTCAGACAGAGGCAATCAAACTCATCAGTGAGAATGTCATCATGGCTGGTAGTGTTACACCTACAGATTGGGTAGTAGACAATGACCCTAACATTGCAATATAATCCCACCTCCTCTCCGCAGGGCACACCCCTGCGGAATGGGGGAAATTATCCAGTTTTGCCATCCGCATTTACTGAAGATAGCGGATGAGCGAAGCGAGTGTTAGCGTATGGTAATTTATTACGGAGTACGCTGCAAAATAAGATTAGTTTAGATTTCTCGCGCTCTGCGCGTAGGAGTTTTATACTAATACTATATAATATTTATTAACCTTTCAAATCATTACATGTATGAAAAAGATCTTTTCTCTTTTCGCTATTGCATTATTCGCAATCAGCGCCGTAGCTCAAACTGAGCTGTTCAACCCTGCTACAGCTTTCATTCCTGAAGGCGGTACCTATTTTGCCCCTAACTGGGTACAAGAGTTCAACAGTACTGCTGCTTACGATGCTACTACTGGCACCCTCTCTGTGGACCTCAAGAGCCAATTCTATGGCCAATGGCAAGCACAAGTAAAACTCCAACACGATGTTATGTTCTCAGCTGCCAAGCAGTACACCATCTCTGTTAAATTCAAATCTACCGTAGGTATCGGTGGCATCACTCTCAAGATGGATGACAACGCTGAAGTAGTTTTCGCTAACCAATCTATCAACCTCAATGCAAACGAAGAATTGGTTTACACCTCCGAACCAGCTAATGGTGTAGAAGGCAACAACCATGTTCTCGTATTCGACTTCGGTTGGGCTGTTCCTGCACAAGTAACCATCACCGACATCTCTATCAAAGAGGTAGGCGATGCTGTGGCTCCTCCTACAGTAGAGCACCCTGCTGCTGCACCAGCTCCTACTCGCGATGCTGCACAAGTCTTCTCTATCTACTCTGATGTTTACACCACCACCGTCACTCGTGGCATGGGCGGCTGGGGACAAACTACTCGTGAGGAAGAGGTACAACTCGCTGAGGGTGACCATGCATTCTACTATAGCACTTGCAACTACCTTGGCTGGGAACTCAATGGCAACACCACTATCGGTGACCTCAACGCTTACCCAATGCTTCACATGGATGTATATGTAGCAGAAGCTGGTTCTATTGGCTTTACTCCTATCTGGGGTGGCGAAGCAGAGAAGGCTTACGCTTTGCAACCAGGTTGGAATGCCCTCGATATCAACCTCACCGCTGACTTCGTAGGTATCAACCTCGCTAATATCTTCCAACTCAAGTGGGCGAACATGCCTGCTACCTGCTACATCGACAATGTATATTTCTATGGTGAAGGTACTGGCGTGGACAATATCACTATTGAGAAACATGCAGTCAAGAAGATTGAAAACGGCCAACTCATCATCATCCGTGACGGCGTAAAATACGACATCACTGGTAGCGTAATACGCTAATCTCTATCTCAGGTTAGGGAGGCCGAGTCCCTCCCTAACTTACTGAAATCCAATTCCTCGAGCGCGTGCTGTGTTGTTGCACGCGCAATGTTGTTGGATTAAGTTGTTTAAGTTGTTGATTTAAACAATCCTTATTGTTATGTCGTAGTCAATTCGCACATACTTCAAAAAATAGTTGGTAATTTTTGGTTTAATTGTATATAATTTTTGTTATTGACATAATGCCGTTTCATTTTTGCCACATAATCCTTTAGCAAGCGCAATGTTGGCGCGCGCAGTTGTTGTCTATGTTGTCTTTAATAAAATACCACTCCCTATGCGTAAATTCCTCATTCTTCTCCTTGCCTTTAGCCTCATCGCCTCATCGCCTTATCGCCTCCTCGCCCAATCGCCCATAGCGATTGGCGGTGGCTCCTACGCCTCGTTTGTCCCCTTGTCAGAAAGTCGCTCTGCCCTAAACAACAATCAGGGTAGTCAGGCATACCAAATGGAGCACCGACCTATCTACGCAGTCGATTCGCTACTCAACCGTCCCCTGCCCTCCAACGATTGGTGGACCTACGCACTTGTCAATCCTTGGACAGGCAAACTGTGGGCATATCCCGCCCTCGTATGGGCAGATGCCACTGGCATATCCATTGCCAAACCCTCATATTGGGAACCTACGGGCTGCGAGATGAAGTGGAACGACCCACTCTCCATTTCTATCCTTGCCTCATCGCCTAATAGCCTTGTCGCCTCATCGCCTAATCGCCCCTTCTCACCTCAAGAAGCTCTCATCTCCCACTGGAGCGACTATATGATCGCATTCATACTTCAGGACAACAATGCCTCTGTGCGCGTTACCCTCATGCAGGGCTCACCCCTCGTATGGCTGGAGTTCACCAATGCCGAACCCACCATCACCAACCCCGACCCTAATGCCTTAACCGTATTCCAGCACACTGCTGGCAACACCACTACGCTCGCTGTGGCTGTCCTGACCGATAACCTCACCGCCGAGGACCTACAACCCTATGCCTTCCGTATCCCACGCAATACACAAATCACCTACGACTACCTACCCGAGCAGTCCCTCCTTCGCACGCAATTCCATATATCCTACCAAGATATAGTCCCTACCACCGCCAATGGCATGTGGCAGGGATTCCTTCCTCACCACTACTACGACACCCACACCGACATCGACTTCCTAACTCCCACCTACGCCACTCCACGTGGCGAGATGCGCCTCGCTAAGGGCAACGACTTCACTATCGACTATCCCGTACACGGCATGCTGCCATTCTTCCCTGTGCCCTACGACTCGCTGTCGGGCTACGACCCCGAACTCATGCGTACCCTCTGTGCCGAGTACGCACAAGCAGGCTCTTTCGGTGCCGACACCTATTGGGGAGGCAAAGGTCTCACGCAGATGGCGCACTATATGACTACCGCCTA
>JAZNRY010000091.1:0-30324 GCA_045590995.1 Paludibacteraceae bacterium
CTCGTGTGAGCCAAGCAGAAGGTCAAAAGGCTGACCCAAGCAACTTCCTCCTCATGCACCCTATGGGACCTAATGTGGCCGGTGTGATTGGTTCCGCTGTGGCTGCGGGTATCTTGCTGACCATGCTCGGATAAGTATAAATACTTAAAATAACAAAAAAGAGCCATTTTTTGGCTCTTTTTTTTGTGTATGTCAAAAAAAAGTAGTACCTTTGCAGCCGATTTTCGACTATAGTCTCTGGCGATCAGCATAGAGCACGCGTATTTGCGGCTCGAACAGTAGTGCATACTATAGTTATTTAACCCATTAAAACAATAAATCGAAATGGATTTAATGAAAATTGCCGAAGAGGCATTCGCTGGCGAGAAGAAAGAGTTTCCAGCATTCGCTGCAGGTGATCAAGTGACTGTAGCTTATCGTATTAAAGAGGGTAACAAGGAGCGTATCCAAGAGTTCCGCGGTGATGTGATTTGCATCCACGGTAGCGGTGACAAGAAGCGTTTCACTGTTCGCAAGATGTCTGGTAATGTAGGTGTAGAGCGTATCTTCCCTATGGATAGCCCATTCATCGAGAAAATTACTGTAAACAAATACGGTAAAGTTCGTCGCTCTAAATTGTACTACTTGCGTGCTCTTACTGGTAAGAAAGCTCGTATTCCAGAGCGCCGCGTGAAGTAAGATTGATATCGGATAACGGACGCCGCGTTGCGGCTAATGGACGCGGCGAACCGCTATCGGATATTGGGCACTGCCAAATGGTGTAATGGTAGCACTACAGATTCTGGTTCTGTCTGTCTGGGTTCGAGTCCTAGTTTGGCAACAAAGAAATGGATTCCCAATGTGAGTCCATTTTTTTATTTCTTAGAAAAAGTTGTACCTTTGCAAATAAAGAGCAATCATGATTCGTGTAGCAATTTTAGGTTATGGCAATATCGGTCGTGCAGCCGAAGCTGCCGTTAATGCAGCTCCCGATATGGAGTTGGCAGGTATCTATCACCACTATGATTCGTTGGAGGATATGCAAGCTGATGTGGCATTGGTTTGTACGCCAACGCGCGAGGTGGAAGTGTTTGCTAAGCGACTGATAGAAAAAGGCATCTGCACTGTGGATTCCTTTGATATTCACACACAGATATATGCTTTGCGCCAATCATTGACCGTTATGAATAAAGCGAATAATGCGGTGAGTATTATTTCTGCGGGCTGGGACCCCGGAAGTGATTCTGTAGTGCGAGCATTGTTATTGGCGATGGCGCCCAAAGGTATCACTTATACCAATTTTGGTCCAGGTCGCTCTATGGGACATACGGTGGCAGCCAAAGCCATTGATGGCGTAAAGGATGCCTTGTCCATGACTATCCCCCTCGGAACTGGTGTGCATCGCCGTATGGTGTATGTGGAACTGGAAGATGGCGCGAATGTCAAAGAGGTGGAGCAACGCCTGCTGAATGACGACTACTTTGTTCACGATGAGACGCACATGATTGTGGTGGATTCGGTGGATGCGCTCAATAATGTGGCGCATGGCGTAAACATGGTGCGCGATGGCGTTTCGGGAGATACGCATAATCAGCGTTTTGCCTTTAATATGACCATCAATAATCCAGCCCTGACAGGTCAAGTCATGGCGTCGTGTGCCCGCGCTGCGGTGCGTTTGCAACGCGAAGGGCGCTATGGGGCTTATACGATGATAGAAGTACCGCCTATCTATTTGTTAGCAGGTGATGAAGAGTCGTTGATTCGCTCTTTGGTGTGATTACTTCTTGTTGGCAATCAGAATAATCTTGTTGCCAGTAATCGTCTTGTTGCCATTGAGTTCCTCTCCGAAGTATCGTAGGTCAAATACAATCGTTTTGTCGTAAATGGTTCCAGAGCCATATACGGAAGTGTTGTAGTATTCGGTTTCGGTTAATTCGATGAGACCTCCTAAAATATTCGACTCCTTTGTCTTATAGGTGATTACAATGGTGCGCGAAAACGGATGTAATTCCAGTTGGTTGCCATTCAGCACGGCTTGGGTGGTATATGCGCTGCCGTCGGTGGTGCTGAAAGTCAGCAAAACATTACTCTCGTCCAAGTGGATAATCTCCATTGTACCAGTTTCGTTAGGCAACACCATGTCTTGTGTGCCATCTTTTGTCACTTGTCCGCTGACTTGGAAACTATATTCGCCAATGATAGTCTGCACAGGTGATTCGCATGCAGGTAAACATGCAACGAGGAAGAACAAAATGTTATACACGATTGCGTTGATTGCTTTCATTGTGATAGGGTATTTAGTTGATATTATTGTACTCTCAAACGAGTGGTTTTAAGGGCTTCGCCCAAATTAAGCAGTGTCTGCTGGCACACTCCGTCGTCGTCCCGCAAGTTGGGATATAAATGCTGCAAACTCAGATATATCTTTTCGGCTTCAGCCAATGCGTGTCGCGATTCGGTATCATTGTTTGTGGCGCGACTGAGCAAGAGCTTCATCATATCCACCGCGCACCAAAACATTGCCAAGGTGGTGTATTTGCCATGATGAACCTTGTACATGGGCAGGATAGTTTGATATGCCTCTTCTATCTTACCCTCGCGGCGAAGCTCGAATACCTCTTTGACGGTCATGGTGTAGCGGTGGTTTAGCGGCGGCGGAGACCTTGCATCTGCTGCATCTTCTTCATCATCTTGCTGGTTTGCTCAAACTGCTTGAGGAAGCGGTTTACCTCCACAATGCTGGTGCCAGAGCCTTTGGCAATGCGATTCTTGCGGCTACCATTGAGTAGCGAAGGATTGCTACGCTCGGCTGGGGTCATAGAGGAAATGATGGCTTCAATAGGCTTGAAGGCATCGTCGCTCACTTCTACGCCTTTGAGGGCTTTGTCCATGCCCGGAATCATACCCATGAGTTCTTTCATCGAACCCATCTTCTTGATTTGAGCGAGTTGTGAGAGGAAGTCGTTGAAGTCGAATTGGTTCTTTGCGATACGCTTGCTGATGCGGCGTGCTTCCTCCTCATCGTATTGCTCTTGTGCGCGCTCTACGAGGGATACCACATCACCCATACCCAATATACGGTCTGCCATACGCGATGGGTGGAACACATCCAGTGCGTCCATCTTCTCGCCTGTACCAATAAACTTGATTGGCTTTTGCACTACCGAGCGGATACTGAGGGCGGCACCACCACGCGCATCGCCATCCAACTTGGTGAGGATAACGCCATCGAAGTCCAGACGGTCGTTGAACTCCTTAGCGGTGTTTACGGCATCTTGACCCGTCATGGCATCTACCACGAAGAGGGTCTCGTGTGGGGTGATGGCTTGCTTGATAGCAGCAATCTCTTGCATCATCTGCTCATCCACTGCCAAGCGACCTGCGGTATCCACAATCACTACATCGTAGCCATATACTTTGGCTTCTTGAATGGCTTTTTGTGCTTTGACGACAGGGCTCGCTTCGCCTTCGCCCGTATATACCTTCGCGTTGATTTGTTCGCCAAGTACGCGCAATTGCTCAATAGCAGCAGGGCGATACACATCGCATGCCACGAGCATGACTTTCTTATTCTTCTTTGTTTGGAGATAGTTTGCCAATTTGGCGGAGAAAGTGGTCTTACCCGAACCTTGCAAACCGCTCATGAGGATAACGGCAGGAGAGCCTTTCAGATTGATGTCTGCTGCTTCGCCACCCATCAGATTAGCCAATTCGTCATGGGTAATCTTCACCATGAGTTGTCCAGGGCGCACAGCGGTCATCACATTTTGACCCAATGCTTTGGCTTTGACTTGATCCGTAAACTGTTTGGCGGTCTTATAGTTGACATCGGCTTCAAGCAGAGCCTTGCGAATGTCCTTGACGGTTTCGGCGATATTGATTTCGGTGATACGACCTTCACCTTTGAGAATCTTAAACGATCGTTCTAATCTTTCTGATAAATTGTCAAACATAGTACTCCATTTTAATTTAGCGTACAAAGGTACAACAAAAAATGCACATATACAAGAAAATTGGGCGAAAGTTTACTTTTGAGCCCAATTTTCTTGTATGTATAGTATGAAACTACTTCTTCTATCTATCTTTTCGGATGATGCTTCCGCCTACGGCCATGTTTTGTTTGATAGTGGGATTGCCTTTGTAGGTGATTTTGCTGGCACCTGCGGCTTGTGCCCAAAGTTCACGCTGCGCATGTACTTCTGCTACGCTGGCTCCTGCGCAATTGATGTGCATATCTTGTACCACGAAGGATTCAGCATCCAATTCGCCTGCACCTGCGATGGTGATGTGGGCGGACTCTGCTGTACCCTGCAGTTCCAACGAACTGGCACCCTTGGCATCTACGGTCAGGGTATTGACCTGCAATTGCAAATCGGCTTCGGCTGCTCCGTTGAGGTTGAGCGCCAGGGTGGGTTGTTGCAGCATATGACCATCTGGGGTTTCAATCTTGCTGGCACCATATACGGTGATCTTGCGTAGGGTAGGTGATGCAATGGCAAAATCCAGCATCATGTCTTCGATAGGTATTTGCGTGGTGACATCGATATAGAGTACGCTATCTCTTACCTCTGCCTTCCAGTTCTCCTCGCCACTAACCATTGATTGTAGCATGTTCGTGGTCAAGGTCGTCGAAGCGGTAGCGGCGTGGCTCAGATGCAACTCTGCAGCTCCGCGTAGTTCCACGCTGTGGTATGCATCCAACTGTAAGACCGAAGTGACTATACCCGCATCGTCCACATCAAAACCGTCAATGGCCATCGTACTCAGTATCTGAGGTGCATGCTCGTATGAGTGATACAATCTCAGCAGCGAAGCACCCCAAAAGACGATTGATGCTATCCATAATAGTATGGTAATCCACCAGAAACGGGCTTTTGGTCCGCGTCGTGTGCGCATATAGGTAACGATGCTGTGCACAATCATCACGATAGGCAATACCACGATGAGCAGTAGTGTCACCAGCATGAGCAGGATAACGGTACCATTGCCACTCGACAATACATCTGCTAAGGCAGGATAAATAGGCAATATCGCTCCCAGTGTGGTGGTTCCAGCCACGGTCACACCAAAGAGTGTAAGCACCAACGCAAATAGCACTATCAGTCCGAACATAATTACGGGCAATGCTAATATCGCCAATATGACATTGAGCACAATGCTCAGCACGCGTCCGCAACCTGCATTTTGTGATTTATCTACTTTCACTTTCGGGCGGCGGTTCTCACCGAACTCTGTAGGTGCGCCAATCTGCGATTGGATGCTGCGTACCATCTCCATGGTAACAACTTGTGTATTCTTAGCGAACAACGCTTTTTGAAAGAGTTCTGCGATGCGTGCTTCAAGGTCTGTCATCACTTCTTGACGGTCGTTAGCGGGTAAACGCATTTCTATATCTTGCAGATATTCTGTTAGCGTTTGATAGGCATCAGTGTCAATATGATACACCAATCCATTTAGGTTGATTGTACGAGTTTCGTTCATAATCAAGTCGAATTATTGGTTTGTTATTTGGTTGACTGCTTGGCAGATAGACTGCCATTCTTCGTTGAGTTGGGTGAGTAGTTGTTCGCCTTCAGGGGTCAGCGTATAGTATTTGCGTGGTGGTCCTCCTGTGGATTCTTGCCAGCGGTACGATAGCAATCCCTCATTTTTCATGCGGGTGAGCAATGGATAGAGCGTACCTTCTACCACCAGCAGTTCGGCATTTTTTAGTGTTTCCAGAATATCGGAAGCATATGCCTCGCTGCGGCTAATGATAGACAGGATACAGTACTCCAATAGCCCTTTTCGCATTTGACTTTTTAGATTGGAGAGCATAGTTTTGTTGTTTTAATCAATCCGTAATTTGGTCGTAGTTGGGCATCAGAATCATCAATATGATGTAGAGCAATACGCCAGGAAATCCCACGCTAAAGATACTTAACGCCGCGTATAGTACGCGAATTAATGTAGGATCTACATTGAAATACTCGGCGATTCCGCCACAAACACCCGCCAAAATGCGGTTGGAAGAACGATACAGTTTTTTCATTGTTGTATATTTATATTATGTTTAGTCATCCACGCGTAGGAATTTTCCTTCCAAATCAAAGAGGAGTTCCAAGCCGTTGCCCAATTCGATTTCGATGGTGTGTCGGTTGATTGAATACTTGACTGCGAAGTGATTGGAGTAGTGTTGTTTGAGATAATTGGCAATCACTTCTGGAATAATCCCCTCGGGTATGGGATAAATCTCGCAATCGATAGACTCTAAGTTACCGCTTTGATCAAAGTCAATCTTAGTTGCATTTTTCAAATACACGGTAAATTCAAATAACAGACCATCTCTTTCTTTTTCAATGTATGCTATGTCTGCCACATTGAAATGTTGTTGAATGAAACTCTGCGCTTGTGCGGGCAGTTCCGAGTAGGTGATACTGTGTTCACGATCTGCGCATGCAGTCAGTGAAATGAATAGGGTTGCCATGATGGCTAATGCTTTTTTCATAGTAGTAATAATTAAATGGTGAATAATAAGTTAGTTTTATTTACTTCAAAACAAAAACTGTGCCATTGCCTTTTTTGTTTTGTTTTCGACTGCAAAGGTACTGCTTTTTCTAATACTATGCAATACAAAGTACTAAAATATTGCAAAAAATAAGAATAAATATAGTTTTTTCTATTTTTTTTCAAAAATATTTGGTCATGTCAAAAAAAAGCAGTACCTTTGCAGTCGCTTTTGGAAACAAAGGCATATATGGTGGTTATAGCTCAGTTGGCAGAGCATCGGATTGTGGTTCCGAGTGTCGTGGGTTCGAGCCCCACTATCCACCCAAAAGAGACGACCGATGGTCGTCTCTTTTGGTGATTAGTGGCTTGGCGAGAACCCAATAATAGGGCCCCAAAAAATCTATGATTTTTAGGGAGAGTGAGGAAATGCGGCACACCTTTAGCGCATAAGCGCTAACTTATGTGCAAGCATAATCCGAACGAGAGCCCCACTATCCACCCAAAAAAGAGCGAGATACCTTTGGGTATATCGCTCTTTTTTTGTGTTGTTTATTATTCTTGTTACGATTTCGAATCGTCTTGTGCTTCTTTCTGCGTTTCTACTTGTGCTTTGATTTCCTCCCATGCTTGTTCGGCGTAGGGGGTGAGGGTGGTGTAAACGACGGATTTTTCTCTCAGTTCGGGTTGGATGAACTGAAATTGTTTGTCCAGATTATGCACGCAAAGCACCAGTGCCACAATCACGATACCCCATTTGGCGGTGCCAAACACGCCGCCCAATAGGCGATTGATCCAACCTAATTGTATCTTTTGGAAGAGTTTGGACAGCAGTCGTGCCACGATGTTGAGTCCTAATGCGATACCTGCAAAGAGTAGGGCGTATGCCACCACGATACAGGCGGTTTCGCTCCAATTGAACTGCTGCATGAGCCAACTGGCAAAGGCGGCACTCCAGTATTTGGCGCCGAGGAAGCCCAAGATGATGGCAACAATCGAACTTATCTCTACAATCAACCCCTTCATCAGACCTCTTACGAGGCCGATGAGTAGGGGAAGAAGGATGAGTATGTCAAGCCAAGACATGATTGGTTGATAGTGTAAAGTGTAAGGTGTAAAGGCGGGGATTAGTTTTTGGAGTACTCATACCCTGGCTTGTAGTTGCCTTCGGCATCATACAACCAGTGTTCCTCACCGTCATACAATTTGAGATCATCCACCGAACGGATGCTGATAGACCAATCACTTGCTTCTGGTGGGTATCTGTTGTAATTCAAACCATTATCGTAATAGAAACCAAGGATACCTACCACATTGCCCCAATAATTATTGGCTGGCAAATAGAAATGCGCATATTTAGCGTATTCAGAGGTAGAAACCAATGTCCAGTTGTCTTGTGTGTCCATGATTACTCGGCTTTGAGGGTAATTCATGTTCTCTGTCGTAGGCGCAAAGACATTGGCATTTTTGTCTGTCTCAGGATCGCCGTTGGTGCAGTTGGCTGGAGTGCCGTTGTTATCATATTGCCCTGTGAAGTGCACATTTTCGATGCAAACCAATTTAGCATCCCATTCGCGTGCCTCAATGAGATCTGTAATGTGGTTGTAATCGGTGATTTGCAAGGTGTCGTAATACAATTTGCTCTGATCGGGTGTACCTATGCATTGAGTACGCGCTTTGAAGATCGCAAAAGGGATACGACCTGCTGCCCATCCTACCTTATCTTTTGCATAGTCACCAGCGTAGATATTATTGTTGTACGATGGCAAGCATAATTGTGGTTGATTGGCATAGCGACCGATAGCGAGACCGTCCACGCGAATCAAAATCTCTTGTCCCAATTGGTACAATCCACCGATAGAACCTGCATCTACAGACAGACGAATGGCTTGTTGTTTGCCATTGACCATTTGTTGGATACACAGGGTCTTATAGAAGTTGCCTGCATAGTCATCCGTTGTTACGCGCCCGCGTATATATATAGGTGTGTCGGATACAGGGATGGTGTCGATAGAGAATAGGTAGTAGTTACCTGCCTTTGAACGCTGGCGGTACAAAGTGGTGTCGCTCAGATAGTTACCTTCTTCGGTCATATAGGCAGCTTTGAACTCCTCTATGGTTAGGCATGTGCCTTCTTTAATCAACGCCTCTGCTTCTGCGTCAGAGATATACAACTTGGTTGGCTCGTTAGGTGTACAAGCAGCCAAGAGTATGCAGCCCAAAGAAAAGAGCAATGCAGATATATTAAATACTGACTTTTTCATATTGCTTAGAATTTATATTGGATATTAAGATAGAAGTTGGTTCCCCAAGCGTAGTAGTACTTCGCTGGGAATTTCCATGCGTTAGGACTGATGACAGAAACGATTTTTCCGTTGCCATTTGGATAACCTTGTTTGGTTTGGCGTGGCAAGCGTGCTTGTTGATAACCACCAGTCTTGAAGTGGGTATTGTTCAAGAGGTTGTTCACGGTCAAGTTGATAGAGATCGATTGACGGTTAGGCAGGTAGATCAGTTTACCAATGCTCACATCCACCAAGAAGCGATTCAGCACATTGCCGTCCACCAAAGACTCTTGCATAGAATGTAGGCTGTATGGATAGTTCAGCACAGGTACACCGTACTTGTCATACAATTTATTTCCATTCTCATCTTTTGCGATGGCATTGATTTCAGCATCGTCGTAGCAGCCATTTACATAACTTCCATCGGCGCGCACCCCCGTAAAGAGACCTTGCATACGGCGAGCAGGTGCGTAATCAAGGAAGTTCCAGTCGAAGTAGTTCACGGTGATGTCAGCAAACCACATCTTAGGGTGGAAGAAACTGAGTTTCAAGCTGGCATTCACTTGTGGACCTGTAGCCACGCGCAGACCCTTGATGAGTACGCTATCGCGCAACTCAAAGATTGGTCCTTGGTTGAGGTCTTCAGGGGCGCGGTCGCTTTCGTCTGCCAAAGCCATACCGTTCTCAGCAGAGGTGATAGCGAGGGCGTTGCTGGTATAGCGGTAGTCGCCTACGCTCAATACGCCTGTCAAGGTGAAGTAGGTGCCTAATTTCACAGCGGCAGCTGCTTCAACACCCATATGGCGGCGGTTGATGCCTGTCAGTGATTGATTAACGAAGGTGCGTGCCTCATCGTCGTAGTAACCGTTGAGCTCGGTGCCGTTCCAGAATTGGGTGTAGAACGCTGTCACACGACCACGAACGATAGGGTAGTTGAATGAATAGGTCAGGTCGCCACCTGCAATCTTTTGGCTGGCACCAAAGTATTCTGCGAGTGCAGAGGTGCCGTATAGATTTGCATAATAACCAGCATAATCGTGGCGATAGATAGTTTCGATAGCGCGGTCGTGTACGCGTGGAGAGATGTATGCATCGCGTCCAAGAGGTGCTTTGGTCTCAGCCATAGCGTTTACCTTGATTTGGTTGCGACCATCAATCTTGTAGGTAGCGCCTACTTTCACAGCAGGGTCAATGAAGTGATGCGCAGTTCCAACCAATCGAGTTGGCAAGGTAGAATAGTCGGTAGCATTCAATACATCCTGAGCCGCATTTGACAAGTAGTACCAAGCGTTATCTGGGTTCAGTTTTGCCAAATACCATGCGCGACCATTGAGCATGTCGGTGGTGCGTTGGATGCTGGAGTAGGTGAGTTGCAAACCGTAGTAGAAGTCCACGCTGTTCCATTTCCACTCGTTTTGTGCCCACAACTTAGCATTCATCATGTTGATGCGGTAGTCGTAGCCGAAGCGTCCGTGATCTTTTACAGCAGCGTTAGGATTGCGCAAATCGTTTTGCTTTACATTCGCAATGTCGGTTTGGGTCAAACCAATGTTAGTAGCCAACTCCTTGATGTCGCGCTCTGCGAATGGATCCACATCAATCCATTGGTTACCGCCCAAGAGGTCGTCCACGGTCTTGTAGTGGATACCTTGGCTGGCTTTCACCTCTAAACCTGCGGTCAGGGTCATGTTGTCCACAGCGGTGTTGCGGTAGTTGAGGTTGATCATACCCTCTTGAATGTCGTTGTGACGACGCTCTACGATGTAGCGTGCAGAACCTGTAGGATTATTCACATTGTTCGCATTGTTGGCAGCATAGAGGGCATCCCAGTCAATCTGAGTAGCCTTGTCATCGCGGCTGGTCCATAAATCTACGAGAGTAGAGTAGGTGTCCATGTCAATGGAGTGACCTACATTTTGACCATTGTATTCCAATGGGTATTTGAGATTACCATATTCGTCAAGTTCGCCCATTGGTTTGCCATTCATATCATGCTCAATGAAATTACCGTCTTTTCCAATCTGTCCGTCCCAGAGGAAGGATGGCAAGTTGCGGTAGTAGTCTGGTCGTGGGTCGGTAGCGTTGTAGAAAGTAATAGCAGAGTTGCTGTACATGCTGTAGTGGTAGCCAATACCTGCTTTGAGGAAGTTTTCCTCGTTGATTTTCCAATCGAAGCTTGCAATCACGGTTGGGTCGTAGCTATGTACGATGCGTGAGTTGCGCACTTTGCCGTCTTGGTAGCCCCAGTATGGGTTGTAGTTGTTGTGTCCCCAGCTGGTCTTGTTGTATTGATTGGTGAGGTTGTATGTCTCTTGTGTGAGTGCCGATGACTGACCGCGGCGAGTAGGAGCACCAAAGGTGATGAGGGAGAGGCGTTTGTCTTTGCCCCATTGTTTCTCAGCGGTGAAGAAGTAGCCCACAGAAGAGTAACTGATACCTTCGCCAATCTGACCCTTGATGTCGATGTATGGGGTGTAGCGCCATGCCAACTGTGCGGTGAATGCCCAGCCGTTCTCCATCAGACCTGTAGAGTAGGTAGCGCGTGCAGCACCTTTGTAGTTGCGGTTGGTACCTGCCAAACTCACTTTCCAACCTTGTGCGTAGTTGGTAGCTGATTGCATGTAGTTGGTGGATTTGCCCCACGAACCGAAGGTGAAGTTGCTGGCTTCTATACCTTCCACTACTTCGCGGTAGCGGGTAGCATCGTTCAGACCACCCATAGCGGAAAAATTGAATTGTCCACGCTCGGCAGAGTTGAAAGAGATACCTTCGATGTAGTTTTGCTCATAGATTTGCTCGTAGCCACGACCACGATAGCGTGCATTCGACCATGCATACGAGATGGTAGCATTGAATACATCTTGGCTGGCGCTGGACGCCGATGCCATTGATTGGCTCTTGCCCTCGTCGTCGTTGAGGTCCATCTCAGAGAGGTTGAGGACTACTTCCTCTTTCATCTCGATGGAGATGTCTGTTTGCAGAGTAATATCACCAAGGTCTGTGAGTTGGTTTTCTACCAATTGCACCAAGAGAATGTCGGACACATAGCCATATGCCTCTACAATTACTTCTTCGTCCCATGCTTCGAGATAGGTGAGTGAGAACTTACCTTCGTCGTTGGTAGTGGTAGTGATACCTTGATTAGCCAGTGTGACAGTGGCTCCTTCAATAGCTTGCTGCTCGACTGATACGAGTCGACCCACCAATCGTGTCTGTGCGGTAGCACCCACCAGAGCAACGAATGTTAGGAATACAGCGAAAAGTGTTTTACGCATAATTGTTTGTATTTTGTTGATTATTTTCTTGTCTTTGTTGGCTACCGGATAGCGGCTTCTGGATACCAAATATCCGCCGCCTAAAACTCCGCTGTCTTAGGTGTGCGTGGGAAAGGAATCACATCGCGGATGTTTTGCATACCCGTCACGAAGAGCAGCAGTCGCTCGAAGCCGAGTCCGAAGCCAGCGTGAGGCGCAGCGCCAAAACGGCGAGTGTCCAAGTACCACCACATATCTTTCATAGGAATTTCGCGGCGCTCAATCTCGGCATTGAGTTTGTCAAGAGACTCCTCGCGCACGCTACCGCCGATGATCTCACCAATTTGTGGGAACAATACATCGGTACCTTGTACGGTCTTGTCGTCTTCGTTGATCTTCATGTAGAAGGCTTTGATATCCTTTGGGTAGTCGGACATGATGACTGGTTTGTTGAAATGCTCCTCTACGAGGTAACGCTCGTGCTCCGATGCCAAGTCGTCGCCCCAAGTGCATGGGAACTCAAATTTCTTGCCATTTTTCACTGCCTCTTGGAGTATCTCAATACCTTCAGTATAGGTAAGGCGAACAAAGTCGGTGTTCACTACTGACTCAAGACGCGCAATCAGACCTTTGTCCACAAACTGGTTGAGGAATTGCAAGTCGTCTTGACATTTCTCCAATGCCCAGCGCACGCAGTATTTGATGAAGTCCTCTTCGAGGTCCATGAGTTCGTCTTTTTGGATAAAGGCTACCTCTGGCTCAATCATCCAGAACTCTGCCAAGTGGCGTGGGGTATTGCTGTTCTCCGCACGGAAGGTAGGACCAAAGGTGTAAATCTTACCGAGTGCCATAGCTGCCAACTCGCCCTCCAACTGACCCGACACAGTGAGGCTGGTTTGTTTGCCGAAGAAATCGTCGGAGTAGTCTATTTTGCCCTCTTCGTCTTTCTTGAGGTTGTAGAGGTTCTTGGTGGTTACTTGGAACATTTGTCCTGCGCCCTCACAGTCGCTGGCTGTGATGATAGGGGTGTGGAAATAGAAGAAACCGTGTTCGTGGAAGTATTGGTGAATAGCCATAGCCATGTTGTGGCGAATACGGAATACGGCACCGAAGGTATTGGTGCGTGGGCGGAGGTGTGCGATGGTACGCAGGTACTCCATGCTCAGACCTTTCTTCTGCAATGGGTATTGCTCTGGGTCGGCAGTGCCATATACTTCGAGCTCGGTGAGTTGGATTTCTACGGCTTGTCCGCTACCTTGGCTGGCAACGAGGTGACCTGTAGCAGAGATACATGAGCCTGTGGTAACGGGCTTGAGGTTCTCTTCTGGGAACTGTGCCAAATCCACTACGATTTGTATGTTCTTGATTGTTGAACCGTCGTTGAGGGCAATAAAACTGACATTTTTGTTGCCACGACGGCTACGCACCCATCCACGCACATTGATGAGTTGTCCTTCTCCTGCGAGTTGCAGGGCGTTAATGATTTCTGTTCGTTTCATTATGATTGTTGCTTATTAATTTCTCTTTCCCCTTTTCCATCATCCAATATCCGATAATAATGGAAATAGCGTGCAAAGTTACTACTTTTTTTTGACATATGCAACATTTTTTTGATTTTGCATTACCAAAATCTTCTATCTCGTAAAAATAGGTGCTTTTTTTTGCATATCCCAAAATATTTCACTACCTTTGCACCTGAATTTTTGAATCTATCAATTATGTTAACTGAAAACACAGAGCAGCCATCCTGTTTCTGCGCTTTTTTTCGTAGCGCATTGTTGTTATTATTTTTTATCTTTTTAGGCATTGAAGTGAATGCCCAGCACTTCAATTCTACCAGTTCGTATATTTCCAATGCACAGCAGTCAGGGATGACCGTTGTGCGAGAGCAAACTTATCGTTCGTATCAATCAACTATTTACGAACCATTTGCTGCGGGTATTGCGAGTGCGGACGACAACCAAAGCAATAGTGTATCCAAAATCAACAACCGCCAAAACTCTTGGGGAGGAGGCGGTATGGGTGATGAAGAAGATGACGATGCTGGTCACAGAGATCCCAACACCCCCGTTGGCGAATCATGGATAATGCTCCTCTTTGCGGCAATCGCTGCTGCGATAGTGGCAAAAAAGAAACAAATAGAAAATGCATAAACAAGAATATCGTATAACAACATATAAATACAACTAAGAAAAATCATGAATATGAAAAACAATATACTCAAATCTTTATTTATCGCATTAACGCTGGTTTTAGGAGTCAATAACGCGTGGGCGGGACCAACATTTAGTGGTGGTTATGTTTATTTCCATAATAAAGGAGGTTGGAATGATAGCAAAAAGCAATTATGTATCGGAAAGAGCAGCTACACTTCCACCTACACCATGACAGCCATTTCCAATACACAACTTTGGTATGATGATTTACCTACTTCAGGTTGGGGGGACGCCACCTATATGGCGGTAATAGGTAATAGCAGTTCTTGGGGATCTGGCAATTGGGGTCCCAGCAATTTAACAAATGCTACTCACCGCACAAGTAGCGTCAGCTTGGGTAATTGGGGATTTAACAGCGGAAATACGCAAATGCTTACTCCTGCCAACGGAAATAATGATGCAACATTGACATTGACATATGTAGGTAGTGGATATGGTAGCATGAATAAAACCATTAATGTAAAAGCCAAAGTATCTACCAATGGAGGTTCTTCTTATGCAGAAGCAACTTCTCCGGGTACTTTGTCAGCAAGTTCATTTGCCTTTACATCTTATACATCGTGTAGCAGTGCAAAGACCTTGAGCTCAGGAACAATCACTTGCGGTTATACTGCAAATACGACTTTAACAGCAGCAGAAGCAACTGGTTACGAATTTGAGGGTTGGTATGATGCCAATGGTAATCTGCAAACAGAGGATCTCTCTTTATCTCTCAATCCTACCGCAGATGCTACCTATTACGCATATTACAAACAAATACAGTATGAAGTCACTTATGGTGTTTACAACTCTCAAGGTGGTTCGATTACACTGAATAGAGGCAGCGCTGTTACTTCATCTGCGACAAGCGATATCAATCATGGTGCAGAGCTCAACTTTACAGCTTCGCCAGCAGCTGGCTATCGCATAGAAGGGTGGTATAGCAATTCAGCATGTACAGCATCGCTCAGTAATGGAACAAATGACACATACACAATCGATAGGCTCACAACACAGAAAACGGTATATGTAAAGTATGAAGAAATACCAGAAGAAAAATACACCGTATCTATCTATGCAGGTGCGAATGGTACAGTTTCTCCAAGCGGTGAGCAACAAATTGGAGCTTCGGGGATGGATATAACCGCCACGCCAAATGCGGGTTATCAGTTTGATAAATGGATGGTAGCAGGCGGATCTACTGTAGCTGACCCAACCAGCGCCACGACTACCGTCACCGCAACGGCGGAAGGAAGCGTTACGGCATACTTCAAGGAGATACCTCCTACCACCATCTACTTCAAACCCAACGACGACTGGAAAAAGGACAACGCCACTTTCGCTATCAGTTATTGGAACAACTCCACTAATGGATTGGCAGACATGACCGAGCTGGATTGCGAAGGCAACTACTATGTGGGACAAGTGCCTACTGGCTTCACCGACATGAAAATCCAGCGCGTACAAGTGGACCCAAACACCAAATACTACATTACAGGTAATAGCGACTTGGTGGGTCAAGCAAAAGCATGGAACGAAGCTGCTGTACAAATGACATACGATGCCAACGAGACGGCATTCACCTACACTTTCAGCAACTTAGCTCCTGGCATCACCTACAAGATGAAACTCACAAACGGTTCTTGGGCTAACGCTTGGGGATACAATGCCCTAAAGAACTCATCTGCCAATATCACAAGCGACAATGACAATAATATTGTCTTCAAACTCCCATACGGTGGCGATGTGGTGGTGAAATTCGACGGAACCAATGTGACAATCTCGGGACTTTTTGTAAAAGACGATACTACCCCACAAAAATATGGTTCCGCAGTACCAGGACAATGCCATGATGTCATGCTGCAAGGCTTCTATTGGGATTCTAACCAAGACAAATACTATGGCAATACCCGTTGGAGTACTTTGCAAGGCGAAGCAGCAGATATTTCCACCTACTTCGACCTACTCTGGTTGCCACCATCAGCTATGTCTTCAGGTGGCGTTGGCTATCACCCTAAGCAATACAGCAACCAAAACAGCGATTGGGGTTCGCGCAAGGACTTAGAAAAACTCATCTCTATGCTCCATGCAGGTGGCACCAAAGTGGTGGCAGATATGGTGGTCAATCATATGGACACCAAGAGCAGTTGGTGCGATTTCTACGACCAAGACTTTGGCGAATATGGCTATTTCCAACCCGATGGTAGCTATATCTGCAATAACGACGAGATGAACTGGGATGCCGATGAGGGGTGCCGCGGAACCGCTACTGGTTCTTACGACGATGGCTATGGAGGCGAGTCTAACTATGGTGCTGCACGCGACATGGCACACAACGATGAGAAAGTGCGTCAGATGTTCCGCGCATATGCCAAGTGGATGGTAGATGTAATGAAATACGATGGCTTCCGCTACGATTATGCCAAAGGTTTCCACATGTCGCATGTGGATGATTATAATGCCAATGCAGGTGTATATTTCTCTGTTGTTGAGTTCTGGGAGGGCAATCCAAACACCCTATGGAATGCCATTTGCGATGCAAACCAAAACACCTACGCCTTCGACTTTGGTATGAAATTCAATGTCATGAATGGTGGTATCGCCAACTTTGACTATGCGAAGTGTAAGAACCCCAATGCTTTGATTGGTATAGGCAAAGGCAAGTGGGCAGTCAACTTTATCGACAACCACGACACCTTCGAACGGGGCAATGGCTACGACTTCGGTGGTGATGCTATGTCCGACGCGGTTAAAGACCGTCTCTTGCAAGCCCATGCATATATGTTGGCTATGCCAGGCGTGCCATGTGTATTCTACCCTTATTGGAAGAAATACAAAAACGAGATTGCGCCAATGGTACTTGCCCGCAAGGCAGTAGGCGTACACTCCGAGAGTGGTGTGAGTGATGAGGTTGTGGGTAATGGTTATCGTGCACATGTATATGGTAGCAAAGGCGAGTTAATCGTAGAGTTAGGTGCTGCGGTATCTGATTCACACTATGGCTTCCGAGAAGTTGCTGCTGGTCCTGGCTATAAAATATTTATCACTTACGAGGCTGCGGGAGCAGAACTAACCGTAAGTCCTCAGTCCACCTATTATCGTTCTCAAACGATGAGTGTAACGATGAACGCAGTAGGTCTGGCGGGTGTGCCTGATATCTATTACACATTGGATGGTACAGACCCTCGCACATCAGCGAGCAAGAAGAAATATACGGGTGAGATAAGTATTTCGGGCACTGTGACCATTAAGGCATACGCAGAGATACATGGCAACCAAACTGCCGTACAAACCCATACCTATACCTATTATCCACCGCAAGAAGAACCACTCACGGTACGATTCTTGCCTCCAAACGATTGGTGGACATATGTCTATGCATGGGATGCTGGAGGAGAACTACTTGGTACATGGCCTGGTACTAAGATTGATCCTAATGCCAATGGATGGGTAGAGTACACTTTCGCAGCGGGCAAAAACCCTGTGAATGTGATCTTCCATAATAATGTAGGTGCGCAATCCCACGATATTGTTTTAGAAGAAGATGCTTGCTATATCTGGGATAGTTCGTTGAACGATGCTGTGCTGACCAACGAGTGCAATGTCATCGATACAGGTTCTTCTGCACCAGTGGATCCCGAACAAGGCAATACACCTAAATTGCTCTTGGACGAAACAATCACACTCACCGTACCTACGGATGATAAGAATCTCTATGACATGGATTCAAAGAATATCACCCATTTATATCTATCGCCTAATGGTAATTGGAAAGCAGATGGCGCACGCTTTGCTGCGTACTTCTTTGGCAATGGTGATACATGGGTTAGCATGACCGATGAGAACGCAGATGGAATATACGAGTGTGCAATTCCTACTACAAAATCGTACCCAAGTGTTATTTTCTGCCGCATGAATGGTAATACAAGTACCAATAACTGGGACAACAAATGGGATCAAACAAACAACTTGACGGTTCCAACAGACGGAAAGAATCGCTATACTATCGCGGAGGGAGCATGGAGCTACGGAAACGGTTCTTGGTCCACTATCTATGACGATAGCAAATGGACTACTTTCACGGCGCCTACATACACCGTTACCATAAACATCACAGGTTACGGTTCTATCGAGATTGATGGCGTGACTTATACCAACGATAGCGAAGATAAGGGTACTTATACTGCGCCAGATATTACGCTCAACGAGCTGATGCAAATCGGAGCAATCACTCCTGCCAACGAGTGGACCTACGGCGTGAAACCTACGATAACAATAGGTTCGCGCACGCACGAGCTGGAAGAGAACTCCACACATACCATTTGCGGAGCGACAATAATTGACATTATATTCAGTCCTTCCATATGCGAGGTAAAATTCGATCTAAACTTACCACAAGGCGTTACCGCACCACTTTGGACCATTGATAACCAACGCATTAACCCCGGTGACACAGTCGTGACACCTAAGTTGGGCGAACTCCCTGGCTATTTCTTTGGCGGATGGTACACCCATGCCACCGAGTTTACCAACAGCAACCAATACGACTTCGGCACTGCTGTTACAAGAAGTTTCACCCTCTATGCTCGTTGGCTGCGCTACGAAGATTGTATCTTCTTCAAGAACAATCTCAGTTGGGAGAGCGTACATGCTTATTTCTATAGTTCAGATAAGTATTGGGACGACAACAAAGGTACGGGGTCACAAAAACTGAAAAACTTTACAAAGGACAATGACGCCGATCATAAACCACACTATCGCGAGTTCAGGGGCGAGATGAGCAACATACCAGGCACCGACATTTGGTATTTGGACTTTATTTCCATGGCGAAAACGGTGGATGCCAACAACTGGGGAGAGATAGAGGATTACAAAAACATCAGCTTCACCGAACACAAGCAATACAACTACGAGTTCTTCCATCAGACCTCAGTAGTTAGACGAGGCGACTTTAATAGAAATATGTCGCTCTTTATCCCTGAAGTGGGACAATCACCTACCACGCGCAACGAATCCAAGTACTACAACCACGGTCTGTGGATGAAATATAATTCCATTGAATCGGGCTATAATTGGAGTGGTAGTGCCAATGATTGGACAACCAGTGCCAATGCCTTTACAGCGGACAAAGCGGGTGGCTATACCTTCACCTCACTCGTTCGCCTCACAGGTGGAGCTAACTACGAGTTCAAAATATTTGGCAATAACACTTGGTTCGGAAACACAGGTACTATGACAGAAGACAACTGCACCAATTGGCATTTCACCACAGATGAAGACGCAAATGCTAAAATCCATCCTACCGCTACGGGCGACTATATTTTCACCATTTATCTGGGCGATGGAAAAATGATGGTCAGTCTGGAGTATCCTTTGAGCATAGGCGATTATCGACTTGCATACCAAGACACTACAGCGGGTTCGTTCCACCCAAGTCACTATATCAAAAAGCGCGACGAAGGACAAAACGACACCATCAGTTTCTTTATCCACCACGACAAAGAACCTCAGATTATTGTTCAACAATGTAGTGCTATTGCCAATGATGGTACAGCCACATGGCAAACCATCAATATCGGCAATATCAACCCTGCTGCGGGTATTACAGAAACGGGTGTATATAATTTCTACTTACAGCAAATACAAGGACAAACAAATCCAATACTGTTGGCTCAAACCCAGCCATATACTGGTGATTTCTATATCCGTACTGAAGCTGCTGATGGAGGCTGGAAATTCTTCCGTCAATCCTCCAATCTTATGACCTACAATAGTTATGCCGACAACAACGAGAACTTCGACCACTATTTCTGCCGTTGGGTCAATACCGCAGACAGGAATGTGGAGTTCGTGGTGGCGAACGACTATAGCTATTGTATTTCAGATACCCTGACTGCCGATCCTGTGGGAGCCGTACAAATCGCTTCAGCAGAAGGCAAACTACCCGATGATGCCAATGTGCGTTTCGCATGGGACAGCAAGACCAACGAACTCAGTCGCGCATACATCGCTGGTGCCAACAACGAAACACAAAACACCTTCCTACATATCATAGAGGCAGAAAGTTTGAAGAATACCGCTGGAGAGGCGGTGACAGATGTGCCGTTTATTGATTTACAAAACTGGATTTATCAAACAGAAGTCTTCGTAAGCGGAGCTACCCTCATCAAACTTGTAGCTGAATACGCTGGCAAAACGCAGTACTTCAAAGGAAGTGCTACTGAAAAAATTCATTTGATTTCATCTACCGCCAATAGCGAATATAAATTGCGCCTAATCTATAACTTCAAATGCAATCACCTTGTTGCAGCAGTGGTATTAGAAGGTGATAAGGAAATTACGGAAGACGATGTATTAGGTGCTGATTTGATGGTTGTTCGTAAAGACCAAGGTCAGGCAGAGCAACTCACCTTCAACCCGAATGCAAAGAAATTGGACGAAGTGGGTACTGCCTATGCCGTTATGACCTTCACGCGAAACCATATTACGAATAGGAATCTAACTTCTCGCGAGCGTAGTCTATATTGGGTATCCTTCCCATTTGATGTGAAGATTGCGGATGTCTTCGGTTTTGGCGAATATGCGGAACATTGGATTATGCAATACTACGACGGCGCAGAGCGTGCTGCCAGAGGATTGTTTATCGATTCTGGTACCTATTGGAAGTATATCACAGATACCAAAACCACCTTAAAGGCGGGTGTCGGTTATGTACTCGCATTGGATCTGGATAAAATAACATTCTCCCACAATGTAGAAGATATCAGTCTATACTTCCCCTCAACAGGAACTATTGGAACTATCTCGGGTGTACTACCTACTGCCCATGAGGTGCCTGCACACGAATGTACCATTGACCGCGAGTTTGAGGACGATGGCACCACATACAACCACAAGTTCACCGACTCGCACTGGAACCTCATCGGTGTACCAGGATTTGCAGATATCAACGATTTCGATGTAACAAGCTACCACTTCATGCAAGACGATGCAAGTTTCTACTACAACTTCTCGCTTGCAAAGAGTACCTATGAAGTTGAATCCAGTGCTACTAATTTCCAAGCAATGTACGCTTATATGGTACAATTTGCTGGTGAAATCAATTGGATGTCAAAAACGGTATCTGCTGTGGCTCCACCTGCATCTGTTGCTGCACGCCAGAATAGCGATAGCCAACCAGAGAAAATCACACTCCGTTTAGAACTGGCGCAAGCAGGTGTGAAAGCCGACCAAACCTTCATCCAAATGCAAGAAGAAGGCGCAAGCACTGATTTCGACTTGAGCAAAGACCTGAGCAAGATTATCAATAAGGGAAGCAATATCTATACCCTTGTCGGCACGGACCGCACCCAAGTGGCAGGAAATGTATTGCCTATGCAAGTGCAAATAGTTCCTGTAGGCGTCGTGGCAGCCGCTCAGGGCGAATACCGTTTCCGCATGCCAGACGGCACAGCGGGCATGGTAGTAGAATTGATAGACAACTACACCAATACAACGACCAACCTCTTGCTAAGCGACTATACGATAACGCTTTCTGAGGGTACATACGAGCAGCGCTTTATGCTGCATATCCAACCAGAAAAATCGGGTGTTAGTACCAATACAGAGCAACTCACGGGGGGAGACCTTAATACCAACAGCGTGCAGAAGTTCATCATTGATGGACATCTCTACCTCAGGAAAGACGGCGTAATATACACCGCAAACGGTAGCAAGTTATAGCCTGTTTGTGTTGCGATCTCGCTGATATACAATGCACTTTATCAAAGTAAAGCAATAGAGCAGCCACTCGGCTGCTCTATTGTATGTATGATGTTTATAAAATCTTATGGAATATTGTCCAAAATTATTTTAGAGTAACCAGTCTAAGTAATTTTCGGGGGTTATAATGGTGGTTTCCTTTATTGGGTACGCTTTCAAAAACGCTTCTGGAATTGTTGTGTTTGCTTTTTTAGGATTCCACTTCATCTCAAACACGGTCATCATTCCATCGCGTTCCTCAATATAGTCAATCTCCTGTTGCGACTGTGTACGCCAAAAATATATATTGCAATAATGCTGCTGATAGTGGTTGCGCTTGATTCGCTCCGAGATGAAGAAGTTCTCCCAAAGTGCGCCTACATCGTTGCGCATCTCCAATGGCGCAAATTTTTGAAACACGCAAACTTTTTGGATTATATTCCGAAAATTCGTTCGATTTTTTGGATTATATTCCGAAAATTCGTTTGAAAATTTGGATTTTGCTTTACCAAAATTATCAAAATGATAGAATATTGTCCAAAATTCACCTTTCATCTCTCACCTTCCACTTCTATATCATACTTCTCGCAGAGGTATTTCACGACATGCGGGGGTAGGAGTTTGGTTTTGGGTGTGATATGGTTGGCGCGTAGGTAGGCGGCATCGGTGCGCAGCCAGCGGCGAAAAGTCTCGCCGCTCACACCTGCCGCGCGCGCTAATTCAATTTTGCTATATGATTTCATGTTGTTGACACTTGTATCGTTTTACTGACTTTTTCGAAGATGAAGTGGCGTAGTGTCTTTTTCCTCTTGCCTTGCTGACGCCACCATTGCTCGTAGATGGCGCGTTGTTTGGGGTCTTTCAGAATTGCAGCCACTTTCTTGTTGATCTCGCCAAACCATTGGCGGTGCTGTTTCTCTTTTTCGCTGACGGGTGTGCGTCGTTTGCTGGGTAGTTTGGTCAGAGTGACCATGCCATTCTTGTGTGTGCGGTAACACACATCGCCTAATTTACCGCTGATGGACTGAATGCCATCCATTAATGTTACTTTTGCCATAATGATTGTAATTTTTTGAAGACAACATAGACAACACCTGCGCGCGCCCAACATTGGCGCTTGCCAAGAATCCTGTTATTTGACTATATTCCTTGAGCGCGGCAGGGAGTTCTTATCTCCCTTCGGTCGAACGATCGGCTTTGCCGTACGATTCGAGCGTTCGGGGCCCCCGCAAATTTGCAATTTGTGGGGAGAGCGGAGGGTGCTGTCGCTCTAATGACGGAGTCATTCTTTGCGACCTGCACACCGAACGCGATGCGCAAGTTGTTTAAATTGTTTTTTATAAATAATTCTTGTTGTTTTCCGTTTAAGTGTCAAACCTTCAACCTCTCTCTCCCATCTCTTCGCTTACCACTCGGTTACCACGCTGACTTTCCCTGTACTCCCGCCACTTCCTTCCTGGCAAGTTCTCAGTGAACCACTCTCGTGCTTTCAGTTGTGCCTCGGTGGGCGGTTTGAGTCGTCTTGGACAACGCTGAATGATTTGTTTTCCGTACTGTACTCGGGCATAGTACCCTTTGGCTATTTTGCCCCGAACATGCTCTATCGGAGCCATCATTTTTGCTTGCATAAGGTAATTTTGAATTAAGAATTATTGCCACCTTGCCAGCTGTTTTCCTATTCTCGTCCCCGTACACGCGCGGACGAGGATATATATTAGCTGGCAGTGCTGGCATTTTTACGATTTTGCAAAGATTCTTCTCTCTGCGTTAATTTCCTCACTACCACGCTCATACACTATCCAGCCCCTTCTTGGTGGAGTGCCATGCCTGCTGGCAATAAATCCTTGTTGCCCCAGCAACATTCCCAACCTGCTGAGTGACATAGGGCGCTTGATATTGCCTGCAGAAATCAGTTTTTCGCTTATTTCAGCAGTAGTGAGGAACTTGGTATGCTCAGCCCCCTCGGCAGGTACTGCAAAATAGACGGCTAATAGTTGCTCCTCGTTGCTCTCGTCCCTAAAATGCTTATTATGCTCCTCCAGCACCTCTATCTCATCCAAGTCAAACCAATAGCAGAAAGTCGGGTCATTCGCCAATGCCCATGCTTGTGCGTACATACGCTCGTAGGGCAGTGTGGTGAAGAACGGGTTTTGGATGCTCTCCACCTCAAACGGCAACCAACGCCTATTGCCTGTAATGTCGGTGAGGAAGTCGCGTCGGTTGCTACTGGCGCAGAAGGATGCCAAGCGTATGCGGCGTTCTTTGGTGTAGCCGTATGCGGCACGCTCATTCACATCTGTAGCGGTGATGATGGACTTCATGGCATTGAGTTCGCGGGGTGTCATGGCATCCAGTTCGTCGAGGTTGATGAGTCCAAACTCAGCGATACGCAGACGGTCGTCTTTGCTGAGTTGGGTTGCGTTGGCGAGTTTGCAGCAGTAGTCCCGCAGTTGTGGGGGGATAAGGTGTTCGAGCCATGTGGTCTTGTAGATGCCTTGTTTGCCTATCAATACCAACACTTGGTGATTGACCACCTCATCGTTCATCCAACTCGCCACCATCGCCACAAACCACTTCTTGAAGCAGATGCGCCATAGCGCGTCGGCGGGATTGTTTTGTGACGACAATGGGGAGTTATTATTTGACGACAATTTTGACAATATTCCGCTCGAATCAATATCCCTCGAGCGGAAAGGAATATTTTCTTTGAGCGCGGCAGGAAGTTGATTGCCGCGCAAGTTGTCGGTATTGTCGTTTTTATTATCTCCCACTATCAGCACGCACCCGCTTGAATCAATATCCCTCGAGCGGCAAGGAATATTTTCTTTGAGAGCGCCCAAGGAATATTGATTTGGGCGCAAGTTGTCGGTATTGTCGTTATTTTTTACTCTCACTTGCGAGGCGACCCAATCAATCCAATCAGGCTGCTCCTCCGTCCATTCTCTACACGACAACACATACTCCCTCAGCGGGTGCACTTGTGGTATCAAGTCAGACTGCAAAGCGGTCAACACCTCGCGTGAGGTGATGTTTTGGTCATACTCCTGCGCTGCATGACACACGATGGAGTTGATGTCGTGTTTGGAAAGTTCTTTCCAATATTCCCTGCCTTTAACCTCTAACCTTAGCGGGGTCCCCGAAAACGCTCGTGGCGTTTTGGGGTGCTCTTCGCCTCTCGCCTCCTCCAAATCCCAGCGCACTTGGAGCTTATCGCTGATGATGTCATGCCTGAGGCGGTTGTAGTCGAGGTAGTTCTCGGTGATGTACTTGATGGCTGCTTCTTGTTTGGTCATAACTTATCACTCATAATTTATAGTTCTATAGTTTATCTTTTCCAGTCAGTTCTATCCAATCAACACCCAACCATTTCATCCATTTAACCACATAATCCACATCTATTGCCATAGGTGTATTGAGCATTCTATGAAACTGTGATTTATCCATATCAATAGCATCAGCAAAATCTTTTTGCTTGAGCGATCTATTCTCATTAAGAATACGCTTAATGTTGTCTCTAACATTATTCGAAATAGACAAATCATTCATGCTGCAAAATTACTGTTTTTCCATGATGTAGCGGTTGACGATTTATCAACAAATGACGGTCGCTGTAAAAAAACTCACTCTTTCCCTTCTGCGCATCCCATTCGCGCATAGCGCAAGGCATAAAAAAACTTGCCCAGCTCACACAGAACTGGGCAAGTTTCATCATATTTCAAAGCTGGATTATTTTCCCACTTCTACTCCCATTATGTTATAGGTCTTGCCGTCACGGATAATCACCAAATGACCACTGAGGAGAGTTTTTGAGAATGGTGAGGTAGTTGAGGTGACATCTTGCACATCAGTTGTTGTGTTGTACTCGCAGCCGTATTGAGTAAATTCTCCGTAATTTGTACTATAACGCAAACCGTCATTATGATATGCGCATAGGAGATGATAAGCATAACCACCCTCAGCTTGATTTACTCCTTGCACAAAGCCCTCATGCGAGCCAACAAATTCCTCCCAAACTAAAGGAAGACCAGTAATCTCCTCAGTTATTGGACTGAGCATATTCAAGTAGAATATGGATTCTGTGATTCCACCACAAGTTTGCTCTACATTATCAATTACATATTTCAATGTTTTGAAATGTTCGTAGTTGTTGGTTCCAGAAAACACCTCAAGTGTGTCTCCAAGGTAAAGATTATAGTCAAAGTCGTACAATAGGTATTCGGCATTATCATAGTAGATAAAAACTTTTTGATTTTCAGTAAAGCGTACCGCAGCCACATATTCGGTATGGGTCGGATCGGCAGTCCAATGACGAGTAACCGCTTTGTATTTTATGTCATTAATGGTGGTGTCTTGCTCCAACTTGTACTGCCAAGTTCGTGCAGTCGGCTCAAATGGCATTCCGCTGGATGCTAATACATTCCATTGATTTGCCCATTTCCCTGCCCACGAAACACATGGACAGTCCATACCCATAAGCTCCATTTGCTTGTCATCCATTTGATAACGAAGTTTATCGTACAACGATACACAAACAAGACGATACTCTATGCAGCAGGTTGGTACACATGCAATATCCCCAGGGTAAGGTTTAATTGTAGGGAAGAAATCGTAAGCTAAGCTACCTATACTTTCTACATACTCCATACCGTTGCTGAATGTCCATTTTTTGTATTCGTTACTATCCAATAGCACGATAGTTGATACATCGGTAACAATTAGAGTATCAATCGTAGCAGTGTTTCCATCAACAGTTACAGGATAATCAACCATTACAAATTTTAACATCTCCGCATCGCCGTATGTCACACCATCAATATTGACAGTAGTCAAGGTATCGCCTAATTGCAAAGTAAAATCATACAAAACTAAATCTTTCTTTGCTGGCTCGCTATAAACGAGTATCTTGTCATTTTCTTCACGGAAAAAGAAACCATTGTGCTGCACATACGCCACATCGTTGATATAGCACATATTATCGTGATTAAAATTCAATGTATTGAGCGTATAGTTTTGCTCATCTCCTTCCATGTAAGTGCAAGTGGTTCGCTGTAAATATGCGAGTATTGGGAAGCTGGCACCAAACTCAGTTTCTGCGAAAATTTGCGCACTCATGAGCGCACAAAAGAGAAATAATAATGCTCGTTTCATAAGTATAAGAATGTATAGGGTTATTTAGTTATTTCTACTCCCATGATATTATAGGTCTTTCCATTGCGAAGGATTAGGAGGTGACCGTTGCGGATTAATAATTTACTAATTTACAATGTATAATTTATTTGGTTAGTCCTTCGTTTTCTTTGCGCAAGAAATCTGTCATGCGCTCGGTGGAAGGCAACTCTAATTGGTACTTCGTTAAAAAGAGATTGGTATCTGCACCTATCATGGTGTATTCAGCCATCTCTTGTCCGACTTCTGAACAAAGCAATATACCAATAGGTTCGTTGTCATCGCTAAGCATAATGTTTTTGCGGAAATATGCTAAGTACATATTCAATTGCGCCACATCTGAATAATCCAAACGATGTGCTTTTAATTCGATAATGACATGGCGCTTCAACACGCGATGATAGAACACAAGGTCAGCTTTGTAGTAGCGGTCATCAATGAGCAGTTTCTTTTGCCTTTCTTCAAAACAAAAACCCATGCCCAATTCGAGAATGAAATCTTGCAAGTTATCCATCAATGCTGTTTCAAGATCAGATTCCTCAACTACATCTTTGGCTTTTAATCCAAGAAACTCAAAGACGAAAGGCGATTTGATGTCCGTTGAAAGGGTGGCGATTTCTGCATTATGATTTACTAACTTTGCTAATTCATCTATATTTTGACTCCAACCGCTTCGCTCAAAATAATTGGTATCAATCTGTCTTTGCAGTTCACGCACGCTCCAAGTTCCTTTTATAGCCATAATTTCATAAAAGGCACGTTGCATAGGATTCTTCAAGGAAATAATCGCTGCGAGATGGGTAAAAGATAATCGATTGAATAACAACTCCGAATCCATAATAATGGGCTCTGTATACAACTGAGGAATCGTAGTGCCAGATTCCAAGACAGATTGGCTAATCAGTGATTGGCTTTTTTTAGTTGCGAGTGTCGGTAATTGGCTAATCAGTGATTGACCAATTGGAAGTTTCAGCAAAAAGTCTCCAACACAATTACCTAATTGTGGATACGTCAAGTAAAACAAACGGTATAGTTTTAAGGTGGAGAAAGCATACTTTTTGCCTAACTTTTTGGCAAGATTTTGTAATAATTTCTCTCCATACTTGGCTCTATCCTCGCCTTTTTGTTCATACTCAACAATATAGTAACCCGTCAGCCATGCCTTAGCCGTGACATGGCGATTGATAACCAAACGAGCATTGGTTTGCAGGGCTCTATCAGTATATTCAATCTGCTGAACTAAACTATTGAAATTCATTGTATAGGTCATGTTTTATAGGTTTTTTTATTTGTTGAATGTATTGCGCTGCAAAGATACGCTTTTTTTTCGAGATGTGCAAGAAAAAACGCCAAATTGTGCGATTTACTATGGGGTATTTAATCTCTGCGCCCTTCGTTTTGTCGTGTTTTGTCGTGTTTTGTCGGGCGGTGTCACACGCAGAGCGAAGATGTCCCACAACGCACTCCGAGTGTGTAGTATCTTTGTATCGTTTTTCGAATGAGCGCGCCATTCAAGAAACAGCCAACCACTGACGAGCACAGACGAACACGGAAATACGGAATATTTTTCTGAGTTTCAGTGTGTTTCAGTGAATTTCAGTGGTCAAAAGATTCTCACAGAAAAATAATTTTTCAGTGGTAAATATTAACCCTAAAAACAAAACAGTATGTCCAAAATCAAACCTATCGCTATTGTGGAGTCGATGAGTGGCAAGGTGTGCCAACACTCCGACATGTATTTCCGCACCAACCGTCAGACCAACGAAGTCTGCACGGGTAAGCTGTGCAACCCATCCGAAGCTACACCTACCGAAGCACAACTCAAAGTGCAAACACGCTTCACCAAACTCACCGATGCTGCTCGCGCTATCCTTGCCGATCCAGAGCAACGCACCAAGTACGAAAAAGCTTATAAGGCACAGCATCGTGTCGGGTCGCTACTCGGCTATGTGGTCAAAAAAATCAAACATCAGTACGACGAAAACGGCGACCTCATTGCTGCGTAGCCGACTCAACCCACACAATTCTAAACAACTCTAAACAATTCTAAACAACTCTAACCCCCTCTCACGGCATAGAGGATACCGAACACGGAGTAAGAAATAAACGACAATTCCGACAATTTGCGCCCAAATCAATAGTCCTTGGGCGCTTCAAGGAGAATGTTCCTTGCCGCTCGCAGGGATATTATTGATTGCGAGCGGAACATTGTCAATATTGTCGTCAAAAAAAACGAATCTCCTTTGTCTTCTAACTCTTGTTCGATTGCCGAATACAATTATGGCTGGATCAATCACTTACCTTGCGCCTGTGGATAACGCCTCAGGCAAAATCTTTGGCAAAAAAGAAAAATTCACCGCAGTCACCCGCACTTGGGGCAAACGCCAACGCGGTTGCACCGCCACTGGGCAACGCGACCTGAAGAACCATCCTTACACCGAGAAGGAAACCACACAAAAGGCGAAGTTCATCACTGTGGGACAAGCCGTCCGCGCCCGCATGAAAGACCCAACCAAGATCAACGAAGACTTGGCGGCTTTCAAGGCACAAACCGAGTACAAAACCCTCTACCGATTCCTCTGGAATTTAGAGTGGAAGAAAGCGTAATAAATAAGGCGAGAGGCGATGAGGCGAAAGGCAAGAAATAGCGGCGCAGCCGCATATTACCAGCCTTTAACCTTTAGCCTTTAACCTTTAACCTAAAAAATGCAATGAGAAAAATCCAACTCATAGTATCTGTAGCAATGTGTGCTTTCGGGTGCGCATTGCTCGCATGCGGGTTCATCGCACAACCTATGGGCGAGATTCACCCAAGCATCCTTACTGCATTTGGAGAAATTCTGACTTTTTGTGGAGCGCTCTTAGGTATGGATTATAAATATCGTTCGAAAGAATAAAGGCGAAACTATGTTTCGACTTTAAGAGGAGAAGTCGCTCTTGCCCAATGACGCATAGCGTCAGTCAATGCAAGGGGCGCACTTCGACGAGGCATTGACTATCATTACCGCTACAAAGAATGAGATTTTTATTAAAAGACAACATCGACAACCTTTCCGCTTCGCCAACACTATCACCCCACTCGCTCACGAAGCCCGTAGGCACCCCGATACTGCTCAGCGGCACGAAATATATTTATCAACAATAAACAATTCCTTGGCAAGCGCCAATGTTGGGCGCGCGCAGATGTTGTTTAAGTTGTCTTCCAAATTCACTCAAATT
>JAZNRY010000092.1:0-2612 GCA_045590995.1 Paludibacteraceae bacterium
TTCGTAATAGCGTGCTTGATACGAATTATCCAATTGATATGATTGGGCTATCTGCAAAAGACTATCAGCTACACAATATTTGTGCAAGTTGATATGACATTCTGAACAATCTAATAACATTTGAGCATAATACCATTCATTGCCACTCTCCTTGAAGGCGTTATTGGATCGCTCATAGAAAATTAATGCCAAACTATCATTATCATTTTGCGCGCAGATATAGCCCATGCAGGAGTTTACGCGTCCGCGATAAATAGGGTCGTCTATCTGCAAGCGGTCTGCCTCAATATAACATTCTGCTGCTTCTACAATTTGATCAGATAGACTATAGTTTCGCCCCATAAAGTAATACGCCTTGCCCAGGGTATTGCTCATCAATAACCTGCCCACAGGATTATCTAAGCAGCGTATCGTTCTGCCTAATACTGCTGTATCATCATAGATCACATGCTCCGTTTTATCCAACATCTCCGCCTGCGCAACCACCTTCCCCGCCTCATGCCAATCACATGAAACCATACCACACACCAATACCAACACGCAGAACATTCTGCATGCCATACGCAGCATATATACCATCGTATTCTTCATTCCGACTACAAAAGTACTATATTTTTCTGATATATGCAAATAAATCAAACAATTCCCTCTTACCCACTCGATAGAACAAAGAGTTTACACGGTGCAAAGGTGATGAATTATTTTGAATTGTGCAAGAGTTGTGCAAATAAAAATGCCATTTATGCGAGTTTTGCATAAATGGCAGGGAGTGTGGAAAATTTATGTGTATATCATTTATACATTCTCTTCCAGATATTTTCGTATCTCATCCTCCGATGGTAGTTGCAAACGATACTTACTAACAAAGAGATTATCAGATAATCCTTCTGTAGCATATTGTACAGAGGTTTTTCCGTAATCAGTACAAAGCAACAAACCAATTGGTGGATTATCGTCAGCCTGCATTACTTCGTGACGGTAATAATTGAGGTACATGTTTAATTGAGAAGCATATTCGTGGCGGAAGCGGTCGGTTTTCAATTCGACAATCATATGGCATTTCAATATGCGATGATAAAATACCAAGTCCGCTTTGAAATAGTCATTGTCAATCAAAATACGCTTTTGACGCGCCTCAAAACAGAAACCATTACCTAACTCCAACAAGAACATCTGCAAATGATCCAAAATAGCTGATTCTAGTTCGGTTTCAGTATAAGTCATCTGTTCTGGCAAATGAAGGAACTCTAAAGTAATAGGATCACGGATAATATCTTGTGGGCGAGTAGCAAGCGCCTCTTTTGTGGCGCGCTGGTGTAACAATTGCTTGTCTTTGGAGATACCCATGCGCTCGTAATAGAGAGAGGCAACTTGTCGCTCCAATTCCTTCACCGTCCAGCAACCGCTGATTGCCTCTTGCTCGTAAAATGCGCGTTTTAATGGCTCTGCAATGTTGGATAAGTATAGCAAATGTGTAGCGGATAAACTATTAAAAAGTTTGTCCGTTGGTGTTTGCCATGTTTCCAATGTATTATGGGTTTCTAATTTTGCGGTTGCTGACCGCAAAATTGTATCTCCCGAACCATGCTCAGATATTGCGGTTGGCAACCGCAATATCTCTGAATTGCTGATTTTCAATGCAAAAGGGAGAACTTGGCTACCTAATTGAGGGTATATTTTGTACATCTGTCTAAATTCATAAAGCCGTCGTTCTCCTAAACCTCGCATGTTAATGCGTTTCGCAAGATTCTTTAAGAGTGCTTCACCATATTGCGCTCGATCTTCACCGTGTTGTTCGTATTCAACAATATAACATCCAGTCAACCAATTTCGTGTTGTGAGAGATAGGTTAATTGCATGTGCAACATTTGCAGACAAAGTGTTCTGAATACTTATAATATGGTTAGCAAGATGCTCAAAATTGAATGACATGATTTTCTTATTTAGTGGGCTAATTACGGGTGCAAAGGTAGTGAAATATTTTTGATTGTGCAAGAAAAATCGCTTTTGAGGGCGATTTTTTTGTGTAGGGTGTAAGGTGTAGAGGCGGGGGGCTCGAGATGGGAAGCACTATCTCCTTGCCCTTTGGGCAGAAATCTATTTTTTTTGGGATTTATATACTTGTTGACACTTACATGAGATTCCTTGAGCGCGGCAGGGAGTGCGGGGTCCCCGAAAAAGTTCGTGACTTTTTGGGGTGCTTTTGATTGCCGCGCAAGTTGTCGGTGTTGTCGTTATAAAAAAATGGGATTTATATACTTGTTGACACTTACATGAGATTCCTTGAGCGCGGCAAGGAGTGCGGGGTCCCCGAAAAAGTTCGTGACTTTTTGGGGTGCTTTTGATTGCCGCGCAAGTTGTCGGTGTTGTCGTTATAAAAAATGGGATTTATATACTTGTTGACACTTACATGATATTCCTTGTCGCGCCAGGAAGTTGATTGCCGCGCAAGTTGTCGGTGTTGTCGTTATAAAAAATGGGATTTATATACTTGTTGACACTATGTGTTGTTTTCCTTGTCGCGCCATGAAGTTCTTATCTCCCTTCGGTCGAACGATCGGCTTTGGCGTACGATTCGAGCGTTCGGGGTCCCCGCAAATTTGCAATTTGTG
>JAZNRY010000093.1:0-26275 GCA_045590995.1 Paludibacteraceae bacterium
TTCTATTAATTCCGAGAGAAAAGTGTTTGTCGCTCGCGCCGATATCTTCCGCAAGCCATTGTTTGCCAAGATTTTAGGTTGGCTCAAGATTATGCCTATCCGCCGTATGCGTGATGGCGCAAGCGAGGTGCTGCAAAACGACGAAACCGTCGAACGCGCTATAGATACCCTACAAGAGGGTGTACCTTTCTGCATTTTGCCAGAAGGTACGCACCGCACCAAGCACTCCCTTCTGCCATTGGGCAAAGGAATCTTCCGTATCACCTTGCGTGCCAACGAGAAGTTTGGACACGAGAAGCCAATCTATATCGTACCTGTCGGACTGGAGTATAGCGATTGGTTCCACTTGTGGGACACGCTCGTTATCAATATCGGCAAACCTATCAATATGACGCAGTTCATTGCGGAACATGCTGATTTGGAGCGTCCCAAACTGATTCTTGCGATGCGCGAGGAACTCACCAATCGTATGCGTGAACAAATCCTTTGGGTACCTGATGATGAGAACTACGAGAAGAATTGGGCAGAGCTTAGCAAGAACCGCCCTGCGCACAAGAACTGGTTCCCAAAACACCGCATGCCTAAGTGGTTGTTGCTCTTAATGTTAATTCTCATGTCGCCTCTCGCATTGGTGGCTGGCGTTATCACATTGCCCCTTTGGTTAGCTTGGCTCATTATCCGTTGGGCAATCAAAGACCCTGCCTTCCACAACTCCGTGCAGTTCGTTTGGCAACTGATTATCATCCCACTAACGGGCTTTATCACAATGCCTTTCTGGATGTTCTTGCAAGAGTATATGTATCTTGCTCGTAAATTGAATAAACCTGAAGAAACAAAATAATCATGACAAAAGTTTACATTATTTTAGCATGTTATGTGCTTGTGCCTCTGTTGATTATAGAGGGCTTTAAGCGTTGGAAATGGGTACAAACTTTGGGTACTGTAGTACTTGCATATGCAGTCGGTATCATTGCTTCGCTCTGTGGTGTATTCCATTTTCAAGATCCTGAAGTAGCAGTGTCCTTCAGCAAAATGCAATCTATGATGATGAATGTGGCAGTGCCTTTGGCTATTCCATTGATGCTTTTCAACTGCGACTTTAAGTTGTGGACCAAAGCCCTGCCTAAAACTGCTTGGGCACTTGTAGGTGGTATTCTTGCGGTGCTCGTGTCCGTAGTGTCGGGCTATTTCATCTTCCGCAACCATATTCCCGAGCCAGCCAAAGTGTCGGGTATGATGACAGGTATCTATACAGGTGGTACAATGAACTTCAACGCACTTGGTGCATCGCTCGGCGTGGATAAATCCGTAATGGCTATTGTGCTTGCTTTTGAGATGGTAATCACCACACCTTATATATTCTTCCTACTCGGTGGTGGCTACAAGATCTTCCGCAAACTTCTGCCTTTCAAGGATATAACCCACAAGGGTCGTACCGATGAGGAGGAAGTAGAGACTGCTGATGTGGAGAACTATCAAGGCATGTTGGAGAAGAAAAACTTCTGGGGCATGCTCAAAGGTTTGGGCTTGAGCGTTGTCTTCCTGGCTATTGGTGCGAGTCTGGCATTGCTCATCACAGGCACACTCAACGAACTGGTGGTTATCCTCACTATCACCACCTTGGCGATTATCGCCTCTTTCTTTAAGAAAGTGCGCGAATTGCCTAAGACCTTCGAACTGGGAATGTTCTTCATTTTGGTTTTCAGCGTGATAGTAGCGTCGATGTTCGACATCAATAGTGTAAATGGTGGTTCGCTCTATATCGGTGGCTTCGTACTGTGGATTATGTTCATGTCTATGGCACTGCACTTTATTTTCTGCCGAATAGCTAAAGTCAGTGGCGACCTCTTCTGTGTGAGCCAAGTAGGATTGCTCTGCTCACCTCCATTCGTACCTCCTATTGTAGGCGCAATGAAGAATAAGAAAGTCCTTATTTCGGGTATTGTAGTCGGACTGGTCGGCTATGCCGCTGGTACCTATCTTGGTGCGTTACTCGCTTGGATATTGGGCGGAATTTAGAATTATGAATTTTGAATTTAGAATTATGAAAAAGTATATTTTACTAATACTAACGGTTGTACTAACTTTACCTATTCAAGCAGCCAAGAAGGAGAAAGTCCAACAAGTGGACTCGCTCGGTCGTAAGATTAAGACAGGTTGGAACTTCGGCGTATTGCCATCTGTAGCTTTTGATGCTGACTTGGGTTTCCAAGGTGGCGCTCTGACCAATATTTACTACTATGGCGATGGTTCGCAGTACCCAGAGTATATCCACTCGCTCTATGCAGAGGCGGCATATACCACCAAGAACTATGGTATCTTCCGCGTGAACTATGACAGCAAGTACTTGATTCCTAAGCACCGTCTGACCCTTGATGCTACCTATCAACCAGACGCCATGTGCGACTTCTATGGTTTCAACGGCTATCAGTCTGTTTATAACCAAGATTTCCACAAGTGGAAGAAAGATCCTAACAAGATGAATGTGGCAGATTACCAATCGCGCGCGTTCTATAAATATAAACGCGACCTCTTCCGCTTTGCTGCTGATATTGAAGGTACTATTTGGAAGAATATCAAGTGGAACGCTGGTCTTGGCGTACTCGGCTATATGATTGACGAGTGCGATATTGATATGCTCAATGGCAAGAATGAGTTCGACCCCAATATTCCATTGGGAGAACAAAAAGCGATGAATGATTCAATAGAAGGTCTGTACGAGAAATATGTGAAATGGGGACTTATTGAGCAAGCTGAGGAAAAAGGTGGTTGGCATCCCTATTTACGTGCAGGTATTACTTATGATAGCCGTGACCAACGCACCTGCCCAACCAAGGGTATCTATGCAGATGCGTTCTTTACCTATACGGCTGCCTTCGATGCTAAGTACGGTCAGCAAGCGGCTGCGGGTTACAACCACTTGCAGTTCAACTTCAACTTCCGCCACTATGTACCTATCTATCGCGACCGAGTGACTTTCGCATATCGCATTGGTACACAGAATAATATCGCAGGTAAGTCGCCTTTCTATATGAACACCTACCTCAATACCTTGTTCATCCAACGCGTGATGTACGAGGGATTGGGTGGCGCGAACTCGCTGCGCGGTATCATGCGTAACCGTATTCTTGCCAATGGCTTTGCATATGCCAATGTAGAGCTTCGTTGTAAGGTGGTTACATTCGATATTGGTCGCCAACACTTCTATATTGGTCTAGCACCATTCTTCGATTTGGGTATCATCACTCAGCCATATGAGTTGGATGAGGAAGCACTCAATAGGGCATATGCAGCTGATACCGATCCCCTCAAATTGCCGTTGAGTAGCTATTTTGCTACCGTGAAAAATTGTTGGAGTGAGACTGGTACAACAACAGAAGATATTGATCTAACTAAAACGTACTTTCCTCACATGGCAGCTGGTTTGGGCTTGAAGGCAGCTATGAACGAGAACTTTGTTCTTTCTGTGGATTGGGCGATGGCACTCGACCCACAAGATAATGCCAAGTGGGCTAACTTCTACATCAAGATGGGTTACCTCTTCTAATCACTTATAGAAGTCGCCCCGTATGAAATACCAATTGGGTAATATTCAATTAGATACACATCTCCATTGCGTGACGCGCGGTGGAGATGTGGTGCATCTTACCCAACTGGAGTATGCGCTATTGGAGTATCTTCTCCAGCATGCTGACACTGTCTGCAAGCGCGATGAGATTGTAGATAATGTTTGGGGACAACGTTTTCAGTATGATACAGGCACTATTGATGTGCATCTCCATTCCTTGCGCCGTAAACTGGGCTTTGCGCGTAATACGCCTATTGAATCCATTCGTGGCGTAGGTATCATTTTGCATACTGCAGCACCCAAACAATCGCATACGCTGAATATACAAGACTTTGCTATCCACTGGATTCGTGAGCATGAAGCGGACTTTGCTGCCAAGCAACTCACTCCGCGTTTGCACCTTGATCCTTTTGTGAGTGAGATTACCATTTCCCCAGAGGACTTGCGCACCATGTTGGACGGAATATTGAAAGTCCTTCTGCCCGTTTCCAAACCAGGCATTATCCGTATCAAGTCGCAACTGGGTTGCCATCATTTCTCCCTCTCTCTTGACATCAATGGCACCATCAACGAACTCCGCATTCCGTTGGGATAATAATTTAAGTTAGATTTAAGGAAAATTAAGCCTATTTGTACTACCTTTGCAGCGAAATTTGAAAAAAGGAACTGCGAAGTAATAGTTTATGAGAAAAAAAATACTACTGATATTATTGGTAATCGCCACGGCGACATATGCGCAACAGGAGGTGGCTCAAGATACCACTGCAACGACAAAAAATATTGTAGGAAAAGAGAAAACGCCTGTATTTCAAGGATATAGCGGCGGTATGATGTTGCATGCGGGTTATCTTTTCGGCAAGAATCCGTCAGCTATTTTGCCCTCTGGCGAAAGTATCAGTCCGCAAGGTATGACTACGGGTATTGGTGGTTCGTTGCGTATTAACCTCTGGAAACACTTGCGCGTAGGTTGTGAGGGCTATGTCTCTACGATGAAATCGGGTGCTACTGATATGAGAGATGTCTTACAATCAGGTAGTTACATTCGTGTTGGCTCGGGCGGTCTGTTAGCAGACGCCTGCTGGCGCATGGAAAAAGTATGGCCATACATTGGTGCTGCCGTGGGTGGTGGTGCGATGCGCACGCTCTCTGTAGTAGAAGGTAGTGAGGCAGACTGGCAACCCGAAGAGTGGACCATGCTCACCAAACAAGGGTTTGGCTATGTGAATCCATACATGGGTATAGATTGGTGCATGACCAGACGTGTCCATCTCACCGTTCGTATGGATTGGATGCTAGCATTTGCAGAGAATCAACTGCTATTGCCTACTGGTCCGCGATTCTTCTTTGGTTTTATGTTCTGTCATTAAAAAATGAATTTCTCAGGTATTGTATTAGGATTAGTAGCCTTTTTGTGTATTGGCTTTTTTCATCCTTTGGTGATCAAAGGTGAGTATTATTTTGGCACGAAGTGCTGGTGGGTATTTGCATTAGCAGGCGTAGTGATGTTGGTGGGCTCGCTGCTGATAGATAATATCTATTTCTCTGTGATACTGGGTGTTATATCTTTCTCATGTTTCTGGTCTATCCTCGAACTCTTCGAACAAAAGAAGCGCGTAGAGCGCGGGTGGTTCCCAAAAAATCCTAAACGCAAAAATTAACCAACATCATATTACACAAAAAAAGCGCAGACATGTCTGCGCTTTTTTATTTCTATCTTCAGCTTATCTTCGGCTTATCCTCGGCTAAACCGTCCAAAAGTTAAATACTGAGAATTTGCATCGCAGACCACTTCTCGGCATTGATATCTTTCTTCTGCTTGATCGCTTTGCTCAGTGGTACATATACAATCTCATCATCCTGCAAACCGACCATGATATTGCGTTGGTCTTCCAACAATGCTTGCACCGCAGCAATACCCATACGGGATGCCAAGATTCGATCGCTGGCAGAAGGCGAGCCACCGCGTTGCAAGTGACCAAGGATAGTCACGCGCGAACTAAACTCTGGGTGCGCCTCTTCCATCATTCTTGCCACTGCCTGTGCCCCACCCTCAATGGCATGCTCTTGTACAAGCACGATACTGGAGTTTTTGCTCTTGCGTTTGCCTTGACCTATAGCTTCCTCAATCTGTTCAATAATCGTAGCACGCTCTGGGATAATAGCTGCCTCTGCACCTGCTGCAATAGCCGCGTTCAATGTGAGGAATCCTGCATCGCGCCCCATCACCTCGACCAAGAACACACGCTCGTGGCTGGTAGCTGTGTCGCGAAGAATATCTACGCAATTCATAATCGTATTGAGGGCTGTATCGTAGCCAATCGTGGCATCTGTCCCCCAGAGGTCATTGTCAATCGTGCCTGGGATACCCACCACAGGAATATTAAACTCCTGCGCAAACAGTCGTCCACCCGTAAACGAGCCATCGCCGCCAATCACAATCAGCGCATCTATCTCTTCGCGCTTAATGGTTTCGTATGCTTGCTGGCGACCTTCTTGGGTGGTAAACTCAGCACATCGCGCAGACTTAATAATCGTACCACCGCGTTGGATAATACCACTCACATCTTGCGTGGTAAAGGGTTTCACTTCGCCATCTATAAGCCCCTTGTAGCCACGATAAATGGCTTTCACTTTGATGTCATTCGAAATTGCAGCACGTGTCACTGCACGCAAAGCAGCATTCATACCAGGTGCATCGCCTCCTGAGGTGAGGACACCAATTGTTTTAGGTTTATATTCCATATATTCTTGCCTTTAAACTATACACTTTCAACTATATATTTTCTTACATCTTCCATGAGCCACTTAGGCGTGGAGGTGGCTCCGCAGACACCTACTTTCTCCGCCGCATGGCACTGCTGAAGTATCTCTGGCGTGATGTCTGCTGTACTACTTACAAAAACCGTGCAAGGATTCACCTCAAGGCAATTTTGAAATAGCACTTTGGCATTTGACGACTTCTTTCCACCCACAAAAATCACCACATCATTGCTACGAGCAAAATCCTGCAACCGCTTCACACGATTAGCCACATTTCTGCAAATCGTATCGTGGTACTCAAAGACAATATCCTCCCCTCTCACTTCCTCGCCTAATTGCCTCATTTCCTTAATCTTATCTACAATCTGCTGAAACTCTTCTACGCTCTTTGTCGTCTGCGAAAAGAGGTAGATGGAGCGTGTAAAATCCAGTTTATCAAGGTCATGGATGCCTTCAATCACGATAGCCGTATTATTGGTTTGCCCCTCCAAACCAATCACTTCTGCATGTCCTTTCTTGCCAAAAATAACAATCTGTGCTCCCGTACTTTTTCCGTGCAATGCTTGGTATGTTTCTCGAATACGCTTTTGCAATTTCAGCACGACAGGACAAGAGGCATCTATAATCTCTATGCCATTTTGTTGGGCAATACGATAGGTACTGGGAGGTTCTCCATGCGCGCGCAGGAGCACGCGTACATTGTGTAAAGTGCGCAGGTCGTCATAATCAATTGTCTCCAATCCCAGTTTGTCCAAGCGTTCCACTTCCTGTCCGTTGTGCACAATATCGCCCAAGCAGAAGAGTTGGCCCTTCTGCAATTCGCGTTCGGCAGTCTCAATAGCAGTGGTCACTCCGAAGCAAAAACCCGAATTTTCATCAATCGTTACAATCACTTTTCCGCTTTCAGTTTTCACTTTTCATCGCGTAGTGTGGTCAAATATATCAATAATATGTTGCATTTGCTCCTCGCGTGTCATATGGCTATTGTCCACCACAACCGCATCTTCTGCTTGGCGCAATGGACTCTCTGCACGGTGAGTATCGCGGTAATCGCGCTCGTTGGTAGCACGAAGAACTTCCTCATAATCAGGGTTATCACCTTTAGCTTGCAATTCCAAGAAGCGGCGCTTAGCACGCACCTCTGGCGAAGCGGTAAGGAAGAGTTTTAGTTCGGCTTGTGGAAAAACCACCGTACCAATATCACGACCGTCCATCACGATTCCTTTCTCTACCCCCATAGCTTGCTGCTGCGCAACCAGAAAGGTACGCACCTCTTTGATAGTGGAGATTTGCGAAGCCAACTCGCCTACTTCCAATGTGCGTATTTGCGATTCCACATCCTTTCCGTTCAGCGTAACATGCTGTCCGTCTGGCGTTTGAACAAAACCAATATGTATATTGCCCAATTGCGCCAGCAACGCTCCGTTCTCCGATTCACTATATCCGATACCCGCCTGTCGCGCATACAACGCCACTGCGCGGTACATTGCACCTGTATCTACATAGGTATAACCAGCATACTTGGCCAACGCTTTAGCCATAGTCGATTTGCCACAAGAAGAATAGCCATCAATGGCAACAATAATCCTATTAACCATTTGAGAATTTACCATTTACAATATTATTTCAAGAAACTATTAATGTCTGTCGATAGCGACACTTGATAGGTGAAGTTGCTTTTGGTGTATTGGCTAAGTGCAAAACCCAAGCGGAACTTGTATATCTTCACACCTGCACCCAATGCAAAACCAGCCAAACTGCGTACATCGGTCAAGTTCATCTCTGCCTGACGACGGTGGTTATAGCTGAGAGTAAGGTAAAACTTCTCGCTCTTTGGCACAATGTCCACTGCCCAAATCGTATGGCGGAAAAGCATATCATACCACTTCACATCTACTTCCATTGGTGCTATATCCCAACGCTGTAAGTTATGCATTGTCAGCGACAAACGAATAGGAGCATGCTTAAGGCGATAACTCAAACCCAACTCCAGATTGAGAGGTAACATCTCGGTATGCTGTCCAAAATCATCCTCGTAAAAGGTTTTCAGCTGCCAACCGATATTGCGCAAGGTAAGTCCCATTTGGAAAGCAGTATCAGCAGTTTGGAAGTGTCCGCCCACATCTGCGCCCATGGCGAAACTGGTATAAGACTCATATACACTCACAATCGGTTTGAGCGCAACTCCGACGCGGAACATCGGACCTAATTGTCTGGCGTACATCAAGTTAATGCAAATATCCTTTGCCGTAAACATTCCGCCCATCAAGTTGCCATTCTCATCTGCGTATGCCATATTTCCATAGTCCAGATAGTGCACCCCCGCAGCAAAATAATTGTCCTTGTAGTTATGTCCGTACAAGACACTACCAAACATGGTTCCTGCGAGGTAATAGGCATAATTGAGCTGCAACACCTTGTCGGTACGGTCAGTCAATAGCGCAGGGTTGCCAAACGCCATACTAATATCATCATCGGCTATTGACACATTGTCGCCACCAAGGGCATTGATTCGCGAGGACACAGGCAAATCAAGAAAGTGAAACACACTGCTACCAGCCCCTTCAATTTGCGCTTGAAGCGGAAGAGCCACACCGAGCCAAAGTAGCAAAAGGTATATGATTTTTTGTTTTTTCATTTCCGTGCAAAATTACCCAAACTATTTCAATCTACAAAAGTACTACATTTTTTCTAAATCTCCAAGTTTTACAACAAATAGGAAGTGCTTTTTTACATATTTTATATTGTAGAGCATATTTTTGGTATTTTTTTTGGTCAAACGAAATTTATTTCGTACCTTTGCATGTTCATTGTGTATATTGGTGAAAAATACATAAAACTAACTAAATAAAAACAACAAAAATCAAAAACTTATGTGGTTAAAAGATTCATCTATTGGTCGTAAGCTCGTTATGAGTATTTCGGGCTTGGGCTTGGTCTTCTTCCTGCTTTTCCATGGCTGCATGAACTTGGCTTTGGTGTTCTCGGAGGAGGCTTACAACTGGATTTGCTCCGTTTTGGGCGCAAATTGGTATGCATTGGTAGCAACTATTGGTTTGGGTGCCTTGGTATTCATCCATTTTGCTTATGCTATCTATCTGACAATCCAAAATCGTATGGCTCGCGGTAAAGACCGCTATGCGGTTACTGCTAAGCGCGAAGGCGTTGAGTGGGAGTCAGAGAACATGCTCGTTCTTGGCGTTGTGGTGATTGGTTTCCTCGTTCTCCACTTGGCTAACTTCTGGTTCAAGATGCAGTTTACTGAGATTATGCACATGTGCGGTGCTGAGGACTTTGCAGTAGCTACTTTTGGTACTGTTTATGCTCCAACCGATGGTGCAGGTATGGTGAAAGCGTTGTTTACTACTCCTATCTGGGGTCAAGTGTACTGTGTATTGTATCTCGTATGGTTGACCGCTTTGTGGTTCCACCTCCGTCATGGCGTATGGTCTGCTCTCCACACTATGGGCTTCAACAACCTCGTATGGATGAAGCGCGTGAAAGTGATTAGCGCTGTAGTAGCAACTTTGGTTGCAGGTCTCTTCGCTATCGTAGTTCTCTACTATCTTGGCTACGGTATCGGCATGCTCCTCGCATAAAATAAGTGCCTTCGGCACATTATATGTCCTAGCGGACGTTGCATGTCTTTGATGTTGTTAAGTTATTTGTCCTTTGAATGTTATCTATGTTAACACCAATGATAACCAAAATAACCAAAACAACTAAATAACGCGGCTCAGCCGCATGTAACGCAAAGCATAAAATGTGAGCCGACAGGCGAACCAATAACATTTTTTTGCATAAAAAATTCAAAAACATATGGCAACAAAAAAACAAACTGCGCAGGTTATTACGCCTGATATGGCGAAGATTCCTGCTGGTCCACTCGAGAAGAAATGGACCAATTACAAAGACCATCAGAAGTTGGTCAACCCTGCCAACAAGCGTCGTCTTGACGTGATCGTAGTTGGTACTGGTTTGGCTGGTGCATCTGCTGCGGCTTCTCTCGCAGAGATGGGCTTCAATGTCCTCAACTTCTGTATCCAAGACTCTCCACGTCGTGCACACTCTATCGCTGCACAAGGTGGTATCAATGCGGCTAAGAACTACCAAAACGATGGCGACTCTGTTTATCGCCTTTTCTACGACACTATCAAGGGTGGTGACTACCGTGCTCGTGAGGCAAACGTGTACCGTCTTGCTGAGGTGAGCAACAGCATCATCGACCAATGTGTGGCTCAGGGTGTTCCTTTCGCTCGCGAATATGGCGGCTTGCTTGACAACCGTTCTTTCGGTGGCGCACAAGTATCTCGTACTTTCTATGCTAAGGGTCAAACAGGTCAACAACTTCTCCTCGGTGCTTACTCTGCACTCAGCCGCCAAATCGGTAAGGGCAAAGTGAAGATGTACAACCGTCACGAGATGTTGGATGTAGTTATGATCAAGGACGAGAACGGCGAGAACCGCGCTCGTGGTATCATCGCTCGTAACCTTGTTACTGGCCGCATCGAGCGTTACTTCGGTCACGCTGTGGTTGTAGCTACTGGTGGTTATGGTAATGCTTTCTTCCTTTCTACCAACGCGATGGCATCTAACGGTTCGGCTGCTATGCAAATGTACCGCCACGGTGCATACTTCGCTAACCCTTGCTACGCACAAATCCACCCAACTTGTATTCCAAAGCACGGTGACTTCCAATCTAAACTCACTTTGATGTCTGAGTCACTCCGTAACGATGGTCGTATCTGGGTTCCTAAGAAACTCGAGGACGCTCAACGCCTCCAACGCGGTGAGATCAAGGGTAAAGACATCCCAGAAGAGGATCGCGACTACTACTTGGAGCGCCGTTATCCTGCTTTCGGTAACCTCGTTCCACGTGACGTGGCTTCTCGCGCTGCTAAAGAGCGTTGCGACAAGGGCTATGGTGTAAACAATACCGGTCTTGCTGTGTTCCTCGATTTCTCTGACGCTATCCAACGCCTTGGCAAGGATGTAGTAGAGCAAAAGTATGGTAACCTCTTCCAAATGTACGAGAAGATCGTGGACGAGAACCCATACGAGGAGCCAATGATGATCTTCCCTGCTATCCACTACACTATGGGTGGTATCTGGGTGGACTATGAGTTGCAAACCAGCGTGAAGGGTCTCTTCTGTATTGGTGAGGCCAACTTCTCTGACCACGGTGCTAACCGCCTCGGTGCTTCTGCTTTGATGCAAGGTTTGGCTGACGGTTACTTCGTCTTGCCTTATACTATCCAAAACTACTTGAGCGACCAAATCGGCGTTCCACGTATGTCCACCGACCTCCCAGAGTTCGCTGAGGCAGAGAAGGGTATCACCGAGAAGATTGAGAAACTCATGGCTATCCAAGGTAAGCGTTCTGTGGATTCTATCCACAAGGAGCTCGGTCTTGTGATGTGGGATTTCGTAGGTATGGGTCGTACTGCTGAGAGCTTGAAGACTGCTGTTGAGAAGATTGACGCAATCAAGAAAGAGTTCTGGAGCAATGTATATATCCCAGGTGAGGCTAACTCATTGAACAACGAGTTGGAGAAAGCTCTCCGCTTGGCAGACTTTATTGAGATTGGTCGTTTGATGGCTGTGGATGCATTGAACCGTGAGGAGTCTTGCGGTGGTCACTTCCGCGAGGAGTATCAAACTCCAGAGGGAGAGGCGATGCGTCAAGACGATAAGTTCTCTTATGTAGCTTGCTGGAAATATACTGGAGAGGACAGCGAACCAGAGCTTATCAAGGAGCCACTCGACTATGAATTCACCGAACGTAAAACTCGTAACTATAAGAGCTAATACGTAATTATCAAGATAGCGGAGGTCATTCCGCCTCCGCTATCTTACTTTCTTTTACCTTAACTAATGATGAATACTAACAATATCTAGTGCTACTAGAACGGCTAGTGCGACTATAAATTGTCTGTGAATTGTCTATAATTTGGCTGTAGGTTACCTATCAATTACCTGCCAATCACGGCAACGACACGGCAACGGGACGGCAACGACAGAAGAGAGTAGTGAGAGAAAAGTGAGAGAGAACCGTCATGGATATGACATTTTTATATTGCGTTCCGCCGCATTAACTTAAGATTCAGCGGTTGCGTTTTGGGATGTTCCCAAAAATGCGGAGCGGTGGCAATAAAATAAGAGTCGATGAAAATAAGATTTATTTAGATTTCTGCGCGATAGCGCAAGGAGCTTAAGACTTCTTTCCGCAGCAGATATTCTAAATATATTATATATAAGGAATAAGCGATGGCAAAAGCGAAATTGGAAATACCTTTTAGCAGTGTTAGTGGCAGACTTTCTGGCGACAGTGAGACGTATGTCACTATGCGTTATGGTCAAACGGTGATTAGCAATTACCCCAAGCACCGTGACCCTAAGAAGATTACTGCCCACCAAAAGGAGTTGAATGCCAACTTTGCCCAAGTAGTAGCACAGGTTAAGGCAGAACTCTCCGACCCAGTCCGCAAAGCATATTGGCAAGCAGAGTTTGACAAACACCAGCGCGCCACAGCCAACAAACCCACTGTGCAACGCTACAAAACCCTCCGCGGCTTCACCATCGCCCAACTAACAAAACAACAAACAACTGAGTAAATATTGACACTTTCCAAAATGGAAATAGTCGTAAAACTGTGAAGAAATCAATATTCAAACTATTATAACAAGTGTTTTATATATTATGCTACAAACACATCATACATTAATTACTGGTGATAGTCGCAATATGCAATTAATGCCAGATAAGTCTGTTGAACTAATTATAACATCACCACCATATTGGCAACTGAAAGATTATGGTAGTGATGATCAAATAGGTTTTAATGATAGTTATGAAACATATATTAACAACCTCAATTTGGTTTGGTCGGAGTGCAATCGTATATTAAAAGATGGCTGTCGTTTATGTATAAACATCGGAGATCAATTTGCTCGTTCGGTGTATTATGGTAGGTATAAGGTTATTCCTATACGTACTGAAATAATTCGTTTTTGTGAAACTATTGGATTGGATTATATGGGGGCTGTTATTTGGCAGAAACAAACTACTATGCATACAACAGGTGGTGGTGTTGTTATGGGGAGTTTTCCTTATCCGAGAAATGGAATATTAAAAATAGACTATGAGTTCATATTGATTTTTAAAAAACAAGGCAAATCTCCTATACCAACAAGGGAACAAAAAGAATTATCCAAAATAGATAAAGAAGAATGGAATAAGCTGTTTACCTCGCATTGGACATTTGCTGGCGCACGACAAGATGGGCATATTGCAGTATTCCCAGAAGAACTACCAGCACGATTGATAAAAATGTTTTCTTTTGTAGGAGAAACAGTATTTGATCCTTTTATGGGAAGTGGAACTACCGCATTGGCTGCACGAAACTTGCAACGAAATTCAATAGGATATGAAATAAATCCAGATTTTTGTCAATATTATAAACAAAAAGTTGCTAATAATTCACTATTGACAAATGCATTGTTTAAATATGTAGAAGATAGGGAATCTTTGTCTATCCGTAGAGATGTAGAGCGTCTGCCATATGTATTTCATGATCCATTGAAAATGAATAATAAAATTGAGATAAAGAAATTGCAGTTTGGATCTAAAATTGATAAAGATGGTAGTCAGACTGAAGAATTGTATTCTGTGAAAGAAGTTTTATCGCCAAATATGGTAGAACTAAATAGTGGCTTGATCGTTCGTCTGTTAGGGGTTGAACCTAATCCTCTAACTGCAGAGCAAGCATGTAATTTTATCGCATCAAAAACTAAAGGGCATAAAGTGTTTTTACGTTTTGATGAAGTGAAATATAATGCAGAGGATCAATTAATGTGTTATCTATATTTAGAAAATAAAACTTTTATAAATGCACATATATTGAAAGAAAAATTAGCAATACCAGATCTGGTTACCCAATATAAATACCGACAAAAATTTGCATCTTATAAGTGATAACTATTATGGCAACAATTCAACAATTATTAAATGTTATTCCTACAAATAGGCAACATGCAATGCATGCTCATCAAATAGCGCAAGCATTAGGTCTTTCGACATTAGGAACTTGTGAAACTACAAGAGCTTTGATTCGAGAAGCCAATAAGAATGGATATTTTATTGTCAATACGATTGATGAAGGTTTTTGGTTAACATCAGATAAGCAAGAAATCATGGACTATTTGGATACTCTTGTATCAAGAATAATTGGAACTCAAGAAAGAATAGATGCAATAAAAACACATTGGAATAGTACTAATCCAACTAATTTAATTCCATAAAACGATATGAAACTATATTCAAAAGTATTTGAAGGTAAAAAAGAGTTTTTACTGAATTATGCATGTCAACTTTATCAACTTACTCGCCCAAATAAAGTAGGTGAGGTAATGAGTCTTATTCGTCAATGTCAACCGACCTCATTAGAAGAATGGGAACAATGGTATTTTGAAAATGCAATTACAGTAGGGAAAACACCTGTTCGAATATCTAAGGAGTCATTATTAGAATTGGGAGAACGTTTGTATGTTAAAATGACAGAATTAGTGATACCCCAAATTCAAGAAGCAATAAATAATATTTCTCGTCAAGATTGTATAGATTATGTCTACAATTTGACAATTAATAGAACTTATGATGGTTATAATCGTGAAAAATCTGTTGTTAATGACGGATTGGCGAAATTATTTCCAGATGTTGAATTTGTAGAAAGTGATCCAGATCTTGATCATGCTGGTGATATTGACTATATAGCCAAAGTTAATGATTACCAATTAGGACTTCAAATAAAACCAGTAACAGCTAACGCAAATTTTGGTGGTTATTCATTGTCTGAACGGATGAAAAATAGCTTTGAAGATTTTACTCAAAAGTACAAGGGTAATGTGTTTGTTGTATATAGTTTGAAAGGTGAAATCGCCAATAAAGATATTATACCGCAAATTAAACAAGAGATTGAACGCTTACAGATGTTATAAGTTGAATTTTCGTGAACAATATTCTTTGGAGGAAACTGACAAGATTAGGATGTCTTGAATAAGCAGGCATTGAACTCCGCCCAGAAATAGATGATTATTTTGCGCGCTTTGCTTAAGTGAGTACATAAGATGGGTATGTATTTTTTTGTAGAAATTAAGTAAGTATTAAAAACTATATAATTATCATGGCACGATTTGTTGTATATACTTATCAATTCTCTCCAATTATTAACTTCCAGTCTCGTATAGGAGAGGAAATCTTATCAATGCAGCAACGCATGGAAAGAAAACAAGAATTTTTACAGGAAATTCTTGATAGATTAACTGATAACCAGTTGCATTTTAAGTATAGAAATAAAGAATATAATCACCGGTCATGTATGAACACACAGGGTGTTGTTATTCTAAAATTAGCAAATAATATTAATGCTTTTATTGAGCAAGATTTTCGCAGAGAAATATTACCCCATCATCCAAGTTGTTTTGTGCTGATTGATAATCGTCTTGATGTTCAACATATTTTGATTGAAGATAAGACTGATGCTTTTACGAGTACAGATGTGGTAAAAAGTATTTTAGCATCTTTTTTTACACACTATTTAGAAGAATACGGTTTAGAAATAACTATCAACAAAGCATATCAAGAAAGAGAATTTTGGGACACTATACGACAATACCCTCAAGGTATTCAGATGGTTCGTTTTCAAATGTCCTATCCTAATTTGCCTCAAGTGTGGCAAAGTGTAGGAGATATGATAAGGGAAAGTAGTCTTGAGACAAATAGTCATAAAACAAGTATTGAGTTTCACTCTCAAAAAGGTGAACTATTAACATTAGATGAAAACAACGAAAACATTAATGGACTTGTTAATGCATCTGCCGAAGGAGGTATTCCTGTCGTTTTAAAAGTTAATGGATTTAGGGCTCATAAAAAAACAGGAACGACGGAAAAAAGCGTTGAGATAGATTCCTTGGAAGCAATTATACAGCCAGACATGTTTCAGGGAGCATTTGAAAGAGTTATAGAGCGTTTGAATCAAATATTTAGATAAAATGAAACCTAATATTTGTAATATTTTCATTACTATTTTCATTACTATTTTATTGTTGGGTATTTCTATTTTGTTAGGATGGTGGTCCACAATCGGAAAGACCGACATTATATGTAATATTAGTGTAAATATAGTATCAATACTATTACCATTATTAGTGTTGCATACAACTCTTATAATACAATTACTTAATGAGATACGCCGTTATGCAAAGGAAAGGAAAAATGTAAATTTTCACAAAGTGATAAAGGCTATAAAATGCAATTTTGTTGCAGAAATAACTATTTTATTTAGTGCTATAATAGTATTAGTTGCTAATCAATATTTGAAAACTATAAATACTACTGCTTGTGCTTTGTGGAATTGGATTGTAGATAAATCACAAATAATCACAAATGGTTTTGTGATTTTTGCTATGTTATACTTTATGTGGATTATCGTGGATGAAATACTTGCTTTCTTAAAGCTATTTATTGAAAATAGCAATGATGAATCCGTATCAAACAAATGATTTATCGATAACATATTACCATCAGTTCTATTAATGCAAAAATCATTTGCTGACAAAAATAGAAAACGATGACATCACATGTACAAAATTTGCACTCATGATATAGAAAAATAGAAATGAGACAAGAAGACACAAAAATACAGGCAACTTTTGAGTACGAGGGCGTAAACTATAAATACACTTGCCCATACAACGAACTTGATAGAAATTATGACGATGAACACTACGCATATTTTCTGAAGGACATACCAAATACTGAATGTGGATTATTTGAAATAAATATACTAAAGGACAAGGAAACAGAGTTAATGATTGAAAACGGATATGTTGCTATATATTCTGCTCCAGAACAAGCCGCTCCTAATACAATCATAGAAGCATCAATAGCATTTGTATAAATAATTTGGCACGAAAGAAATTCAGTTAGTGCAAAAAATGCACATACTGACAAAATAACCCCAACTATCGCAAAAAATGCGACAATTGAAACCCAACAGTAACGAATAAATAACATACAACCAACCACAATGTACACGCCACCGTTTACAATAACTGATGAGATTTTACGGCTTGTATCTGAGATTTCAGAGCGAGTTGGAGAATTGAATGTCATGCTGGGTGAACGCATGCCTTCTCCAATGTTGCGAAAAGAAAATCAGATCAAGACCATCCACTCATCGTTGGCGATAGAGCACAATAGCCTTTCGCTACAACAGGTGACGGATGTTATTAACGGAAAGCATGTACTGGGAGCACCAAACGAAATACAAGAGGTTAAAAATGCGGTGCAAGCATATCAACTAATGCAGTCTTTGGATGCGTTCCAAGAAAAAGATTTGCTGCGTGCGCATGGGCTGATGATGGCTGATTTGGTAGATAATGCAGGGCGATACAGAAAAGGTGGCGTAGGCGTTTTCGCAGGTGAGCAATGTATCCACATGGCACCTCCAGCGGACAATGTACCATTCCTAATGGCGGACTTATTCGAGTGGATTAGCACAACAGATACCCATCCACTTGTTAGCAGTTGCGTCTTCCACTATGAGTTCGAGTTTATTCATCCTTTCATGGATGGTAACGGACGCATGGGACGCTATTGGCAAACAATGCTGCTCAGCCGTTGGAAAGGCATATTTGCTTGGCTGCCAGTAGAAACCATAGTTAAACAACAACAAGATTACTACGATGCCATTGCACAATCCGACGCACAAGGCAATAGTACTGTTTTTATCAACTTTATGCTGAAATGTATTCTACAAACAATCAACGAACAGCAAAAAGTAACGGATAAAGTAACGGATAAAGTAACGGATAAATCTGAAAATAAGATTTTGAATATCATTCAAGCAACCCCGACTGTCACAGTTGCTCAGCTCATGGAAATGCTCTCAATGTCGGATAGTGGAGTACGAAAGATACTTCGTAAACTACAGCAAGAAGGACGACTTGTGCGTGTCGGAGCAAACAAAAATGGACATTGGGAAATTAAACAATAACACCCCGAAAATTACAAACAATCATATAAACAACTTATAAATTTAACTACAATGGACAATTACATTGACATTAAAGTGAAGGTTTGGCGTCAAGCTGGACCAAAGGCAGAAGGTCATTTCGAGACCTACGAACTCAAACACATCTTCCAAGGTGCTTCGTTCTTGGAGATGATTGACATTCTCAACGAGCAACTCATCAGCGAGCACAAAGATCCTATCGCATTCGACCACGACTGCCGTGAGGGTATCTGCGGTATGTGCTCTATGTATGTGAACGGTCACCCACACGGACCAGACAGTGCTATCACCACTTGCCAATTGCACATGCGTAAGTTCAAAGATGGCGAGACTATCACCATTGAGCCATGGCGTAGCCGTGCCTTCCCTGTAATCAAGGACTTGATGGTGGACCGCGAGGCATACGACAAGATCATGCAAGCTGGTGGTTTCGTGTCAGTTAATACAGGTGGTGTACCTGATGCAAACGCCATTCCAATTCCTAAGGCTCACGCTGACGAGGCAATGGATGCTGCAAGTTGTATCGGTTGCGGTGCTTGTGCTGCTGCATGTAAGAACGGTTCTGCTATGTTGTTCGTTTCTGCAAAGGTTAGCCAATTGGCTCTCTTGCCACAAGGTAAGGTAGAGGCAGCTGCTCGTGCTAAGGCCATGGTGGCTAAGATGGATGAATTGGGCTTTGGTAACTGTACCAATACGGGTGCATGTGCTGCTGAGTGCCCAAAACAAGTATCTTTGGCAAACATCGCTCGCCTCAACCGCGAGTTCCTCTGCGCAAAGTTCAAAGACTAATACAATAGTCCACATATTCAATAAGAGGCGCACATGTGCGCCTCTTATTTTATTACCATCTCCCGAAAAATGCGCTCTCGTCGCATTTTTCTTGCATATATGCAAAAAAAATTGTACCTTTGCAGCGAAATATGCCCATATGGCTACAGAAACAACATGAGCAGCAATCTACAAATGAAAATTCTCGCAAAAGAAACCGCCATTTATGGCGTTTCATCCATTGTGGGCAAGTTCCTCAACTGGCTGCTCGTACCGCTATATACTTATGTATTGCAACAGCAGTCCGACTATGGTATAGTGACCAACCTCTATGCGTGGACAGCCCTACTCTTGGTGATACTCACCTATGGTATGGAGACGGGCTTCTTCCGCTTTGCCAACAAAGAGGGAGAGAACGCCCAAACGGTCTATACAACGACACTCCTTACGCTATTCACCACCTCATTGCTCTTTGCCGCAGCCTGTGTGGTTTGGCAAGTGCCAATAGCCAACGCATTGGGCTATCCATCTCATAGTGAGTTCATTGCGCTATTAGGCATCGTGGTAGCAATGGACGCTTTTGCCAGTATTCCGTTTGCATACTTGCGCTACAAGAAACGCCCATTGCAGTTTGCGGCACTCAAACTGCTATTCGTATTCCTCAACATCGCCCTCAATCTTTTCTTCCTCGTGCTCTGTCCGAAGATACAAGATTGGGCAATCATCTCCTCGTGGTACAATCCTAATTACGGCGTAGGCTATGTATTTGTGGCGAATATCTTGGCAACTGGAATACAGACACTCTGTTTACTGCCTGCAATCATAGAGGGTTTTAAAGCGGTTCCGAGTGGTTCAAAATGGTTTTCATGGCATCTTCTCAAACAAATGCTCCGCTACTCCTTGCCTCTATTGGTCTTGGGTGTATGCGGTATCATGAATCAGACACTGGATAGAATCCTCTTCCCCTTCTTCTACGATGGAGCCGATGCACAAGCGCAGTTGGGTATCTATGGCGCCTGCTTCAAAGTGGCAATGGTGATGATGATGTTCACCCAAGCCTTCCGCTATGCCTACGAGCCGTTCGTCTTTGCCAAGCACAAGGACAAAAAATCCGTAGAGGCATACGCCGACGCGATGAAATACTACATCATCTTCTCCTACATGATTCTGCTGGGGATGATTATCTACCTTGACCTGCTGAAGTTTATCATCGCTCCTTCCTACTGGGAGGGACTGAAGATTGTACCTGTGGTGCTGTGGACATACATCTTCCAAGGCGTGTATTTCAATCTCAGTTTCTGGTATAAACTGACCGACAAAACACAATGGGGTGCCTACTTCTCGCTAATTGGCGTAGTGATTACCTTTGCCCTGCAAGCCATCTTCGTGCCTCGCATTGGCTATATGGCGTCCGCGGCGAGCAGTACCGTATGTTTCTTTGTGCTGATGGCGCTCTCTTATTTCGTGGGCCGCAAACACTTAGAGATACCCTACGATTTGCGCCGAATTGGCATATATACAGGCATTGTTGTCGCCATTTTGGCAGGATATTATGCTTTGGCACACTTCTTGCCAATCAACGAATGGACAAAAATGGGTATAGGCACTATACTCCTTATTATATATTGTGCACTGTTCTACCGTTTGGATGGACGGGCACTCATAAAGAAAAAATAACATATGTTTTCAGGAATAGTAGAAACAATGGCTCAAATCGTGAAGATTGAGCAAGAACAAACCAATAAGCACTTCACGCTGCGCAACCCATACGGCGAGCCGCTGAAGATCGACCAGTCTATCGCACACAATGGCGTGTGCCTCACTGTGGTAAAGATGGAGGGCGACCTCTATACTGTGACCGCTATGCAAGAGACCCTCAACCGCACCAACCTCGGCGAAGCGAAAGAAGGCGATTGGGTGAACCTTGAGCGCTCCATGCTGCTGGGCGAACGATTGGACGGACATATCGTACAAGGGCATGTGGATCAAACAGCGCGTTGCATTGAAGTCAAAGAAACAGAGGGCAGTTGGTACTACCGCTTTGAGTACGAGAGTACCCGTGAGATGGCTATGCGCGGGTATTTCTGCGTGGACAAAGGTTCGGTGAGTATCAATGGCGTCAGTCTGACCGTTTGCGAACCCGATGTGGTGGACGGCAAAGGGTATGTGAGCGTATGCATCATCCCTTATACCCACGACAACACCAATTTCAAGTATATCGAAGTGGGTACACAAGTAAACCTTGAGTTCGATATCATCGGCAAATACATAACCCGCATGAATCAATTAACAAAATAAACAAAATGGACAAAATTAGTTATGCAATTGGCCTGAGCATGGGTCAAAACTTAATGGGAAGTGGTGTTACTTCCCTCGAATATGCCGATTTGGCAGCAGGTATCAAAGATGTGTTGGAGAAAAACCAACCACAGATCTCTTACCAAGAGGCACAACAAGTGTTGGGTAAGTTCTTCAGCGAGTTGGAGCAAAAGATCGCAGGCGAAGCCAAAGCAGCAGGCGAGGCATTCCTCGCAGAGAACGCTAAACGCGAAGGCGTGAAAGTCACCGAAAGCGGTCTTCAATACGAAGTATTGGAAGCAACAATCGGACAAAAACCTAAAGCCACCGACAAAGTGCGCGTACACTACGAGGGTACCCTCATCGACGGCACTGTCTTCGACAGCAGCTACAAACGCGGCGAGAGCATCACTTTTGGTCTCAACCAAGTCATCAAAGGTTGGACAGAGGGTCTTCAACTCATGTCTATCGGCAGCAAATACAAACTCTACTTGCCATACCAACTGGCATACGGCGAGCGCGGTGCAGGTGCAAATATCCCACCATACGCAGCACTGATCTTCACCGTAGAGTTGCTCGGAATTGAATAACAATCAACTAAATAAACAATTAACAATGAAAAAAGTAGTTATTATTCTCATTGCTGCAATGGCAATGATTTCGTGTGGCAACACCTATCAAGTACAAAAGGTAGCCCTCACCAACCAAAACGACAGTATGAACTACGCCTTGGGTGTGGTGAATGGTGCACAAATGAAGATGTATCAACTCCGCAATGACTCTTCTATGGAGACTATCACCGAGTTCATCGACGCTCTCCAACGCGGTTACGACGGCGCTATTGAGGAGTTGAGCGAGGCGGGCAACATCGGTCGCAACATCGGTCACGCTATCAAGAATGCAGAGAAAACAGGTTTGGCAGACAACCCAGCATGGGCTATCAACCAAAAGATTTTCTTCCAAGGTTTGGTAAACGGTTTGCGTCATGACACCACCGTGATGAAGGCAGACGACGCACGCAATTACTTCCAAACACAATACCAAAACGCCTCTGTTCTCAACGACAGCATTAAGCCAGGCAAAGTGGTAAAAGGCAAGTGCGTGTATAAGGTGCAAACCATCGCGCTCAACACCCAAAACGACAGTATCAACTATGCTTTCGGCTACCTCAACGGTGACGAGATTGCTCGCTATGTATTGCTCATGGACTCTACAGGTCAAATGACTAAGGACCTCATTACCAACATCAACAAAGGTCTGAAGAGCAACATAAAGAACCCACAAATCGTGAACATGGGTGAGCAAATCGGTAAGAACATCAAGGACCAAGAGGCTCAAGGTCTTATTGGCGAGCCATCGTTGGCTACTGATTTCGTGCTTATCAAGCAAGGTTTCATCAATGGTTTGCTCGGTGACACCACCATGACTGGCGAACAAGCAGGCGAGTACATCCAAAACACCATGAACACCATCAAGTACGGCAATGTAAAAGAGGATGGCGAGAAGTTCTTGGCTGAGAACGCACTCAAAGAGGGAGTAACTACCACCGAGAGCGGTCTCCAATACGAAGTCATCAAGATGGGTCGCGGCAAGAAACCTGCTGCTACCGACCGCGTGAAAGTACACTATCACGGTACGCTCATCGACGGTACTGTGTTTGACAGCAGCGTAGAGCGTGGCGAACCTATCGTATTCGGCTTGAACCAAGTCATCAAGGGTTGGACGGAAGGCGTACAACTCATGCCTATCGGCAGTAAGTTCCGCTTCTATATCCCACAAGAGTTGGGCTATGGCGCACAAGCTGCTGGTTCTATTCCTCCATACTCTACCCTCATTTTCGAGGTAGAATTGCTCGGTATCGAGAAGTAATATCATGGGCATCATCGCCAAACAGAGTATTCAAGGCACCATCGTCACCTATCTTGGGGTGGCAGTGGGCTTTGTTACTACTTTCTTCGTACTTACCCGTTTCCTCACAGCGGAGGAGATTGGTCTGGCGCGCGTGTTGGTCGATGCTGCTACCCTCTTTATCGGACTTGCCCAATTGGGCACATCGTCCTCTATTATCCGCTTTTATCCGCATTTTAAGGCGAAAAGCGAAGAGCACCCCAAAACGCCACGAGCGTTTTCGGGGACCCCGCTTAGGCGAGAGGCTAAAGGCGAGGGTACCTACCACGGATTTTTCTTCTGGACGCTGATTGTGCCACTCGTAGGTTTTGCCCTATTCACCGCTATTTATTGTGCATGCCACGAGCCACTGAGCCGCTGGTTTGGCGAGAAGTCGCCCCTCTTTGTGGAGTACTACTATATGGTGCTACCCATGGCGTTCTTCATGCTCTACCAGACCATTTTCGAGACCAATGCCAATGTGCGTATGCATATCGTTGTGCCCCGCGCGGTGCGCGAACTCATTACCCGTATCGGGTTACTCGTAGTCTATCTGCTTTATGCCTTTGAGTGCCTGAATATCAACGGTTTCGTGATAGCGCTTTGCGCCGTCTATGCGGTGGCAATGCTCTGCAATATGGGCTATCTATTCTCATTGGGAGAAGTGTCGTTGCGCCCTGATATGCAGTTCCTGCGTGAGAATCGTTCGCTAGTTCGTCAGTATATCCTTTATACTGGTTTTCTGCTCGTTTCCGCAGTTGCCAGCGTGCTTGCCCCTACCCTCTCCTCGTTCTTCATCACCGCTGAAATGGGACTAAATTACACGGGCATCTTCGCCATTGCTACCTATATCGCGGTGATGGTCAGTATCCCGTATCGTTCGGTGGTGGCTATTGCTTCGCCGCAGTTGGCAACGGCTATCAAGGAGAACAACCAGCGCGAGACTGCCCATCTTATGCAACAGGTCAGCAGTACCTTGTTGCTCATCGGTGGCATGATTCTGTGTGCTATTTGGCTCAATATTGACCTTATTTTCCATATCCTTCCTAACGGCGAAACCTATGCTGCGGCTCGCCAGGTGGTGCTGATGTTAGGCACCAGCCAACTCATTATTGCCGTTTGTTCGTTTACCTCTTCGGCACTCAATTATTCCCGATTCTATGCTTTCTCTTTGTTGTTTTCGTTTATCCTAACCACCACATCTATCTTGCTGAATAATCACCTTATCCCTCATTTTGGCATGGAGGGTGCAGCGGTTAGCAACCTCATATCGTATGCGATCTATTTTGTGCTGATTGTGCTGACGGTGCGATTGACACTCAAAACTCCCACTTTCACGCGCCAGCATCTGAAGATTCTGTTGCTGATTCTGGTGATTCTGAGTTTGAATTTCCTTTGGCTCAAATATGTGCCTATCAATAATATATGGATTAGTAGTCTTCTCCGCACCGTTGTGCTGATGGGTGGCGGTTGTGCCGTGGCATGGGCAAAGAACCTCTCCCCCGAAATTAACCAACAAATAGCATCATTTTTGAGCAAAAAATAATTTACTGAAGATTTATCGTAATAGAACGAATAGCATTGATATAAGATTAATTTAGATTTCTTGCGCTTGCGCAAAGGAGCTTATGAGATTTTTCATCCGTTTTGCATACGATGGCACCGCTTTTCACGGTTCGCAACGCCAGCCCAATGGCATTACTGTTCAGGAAACGATGGAGCAGGCGTTGGCTATGATTTTCCGCGAGGAGGTTCCGCTCACTTTCGCTGGTCGCACCGATGCAGGTGTCCATGCCCGCGAGATGTACGCACACTTTGATATTGGTTTCCAGATGCCGGATGCTGGTCATATATGTTTCCGCTTAAATGGAATCTTGCCCGATTCCATCGCTATTTTTGACCTTTATCCAGTGACGGACGATGCGCATGCGCGGTTCTCTGCTGTGCGCCGCATATATGAATATCATGTGGTGGATCACAAAGACCCATTCCTTTGCCAGCAAGCCACGCGTGTACGCCCAGGGCTGGACTTCGCTGCTATGAACGAAGCGGCTCAGTTGTTGATTGGCAAACAGGATTTTGCATCTTTCTGCCGCACGAATACGGATGTGAAGACTACTATTTGTGACCTCACGCATGCGGAGTGGCGCGAACTGGGCAATGGGCATGCGGTGTTTACGATTGCTGCCGATCGTTTTCTGCGTAATATGGTGCGTGCGGTGGTGGGTACATTGTTTGAGGTTGGTCGTGGCAAGATGACTAAGGAGCAGTTCGCGGAGGTTATCACGAAGTGCAACCGTTCCGCCGCAGGCGACTCTGCTCCCGCAGAAGGCTTGTTCTTGACGCATATCGACTACCCTGAGGAGATCTTCCTATAGTCGTTGTAGCCCCCCCTCATGAAATCTGCTATAAAACACGATGCTACACCTGTGTTTTGAAACAAAAATTAGCAAATTGTACTTGTATTTTGAAACAATTATTTAGGGATTTATATACCTGCTGACACTTGTAATTATTATCTATCTCTTTATTTTGTTTTGGGTTGCCAATGCGCCGGCGCATTCTTCCAACCCACCCCAAAAAAAATACCCTCGAATTGACTTTAATTGACAATTGAATTGATGACAATTGTCTTTAACAAATCCCCTGAGCGCCCAATGTGTTGTTTTGGGCGCAATGTTGTTAAATCAAGTTGTTTGTGTTGTTGATTAAAATAAGAATTTATATACTTGTTGACACTTGTAGTTATTATCTATCTCTTTATTTTGTTTTGAGTTGCCAATGCGCCAAGCGCATTCTTCCAACTTAAACAAAATATACTCCTTGAATTGACAAAAATTGACAACTCTATTGACGACAATTGTCTTTAACAAATCCCCTGAGCGCCCAATGTGTTGTTTTGGGCGCAATGTTGTTGGAA
>JAZNRY010000094.1:0-34951 GCA_045590995.1 Paludibacteraceae bacterium
TCCTGAAACAAGAGGTCGGATGGTCGTTTTCCAAATCTACCTAATCGGAAATGCGAAGTTGGATAGAACTGTTGTGGATTCTTACCAAAAAGCAAAACAGCAGCGTTTGTGAGCTGATTATCACGCGTCAGGAGATTGAGATGCTGTAATATTGTTTCGGTAGAACTATTGCCCGCGTCTCCAGTAATTCGCCCCGCTTTGCCTGCACAATATAGAAAATACTCTACCGTGTCGCGATCGATATCTTCGATAGTGGCAGTAGGATTAGGCAGGAGTTCGTATGATAGTCCGTTCTTGTTGATAAGGAATTGTTGCAAAGCCACTCCATTCATTTCTTGCAAAGTTGAACCAGAGCGATAATAGAACTTACCTTTGTAAGAGATAGCTTGATTAGCTGCCTCTACCCGAATAGAAATATATTCCTTGTCATCTTTTGAAAGAAGATCAACTTGCGCGAGTAGTCCCATCGTTTGATTGATTTGGTTGGGCAAGTTCTCAAGGAGTTTACGCGCATTGGCAATACCACAGATAGTACCATTGTCATCAATTCCGATGTACAAAGTGCCACCTTGTGCATTAGCAAACCCGCAGAGATATTGCAGGTATTCATCACGCCACGATTGCTTGAACTCTATTTGTTGATTTTCTTTCATTAATTTTTATTTGGGTGCAAAGGTAGTGAATTATTTTGAGATATGCAAGAAAAATCGCTTTTTTAGGCTATGATACTGTTGAATTTAGCATTTGAGGGTAAGGATGTCGCGGAGGTTGGTGGTATAGCAAGGAGAAAGTTTGTCGTGTTTAGTAAGAGGTTGGGCATCCGATTGCAAAAGTTGGGCTGCCATTTTTACCGTTGGCTTGCCATGCTGGCTATTGATATGGTCAATAGCACGCTGCAAGCGTTCGTCTCGTTCACGAGGACGGTCATCAAAAAGTGTCTGTTGAGCATTGGCAGCAGGCGTGATATTCATCAACACAATCCCCGCTTTCTTATATGGTGCTGGTCGCCAATGACGACGGAAAGCAGCCAGCATGTGTTGAGTAAGTTCCGCCGTGATATTAGTAGGCATAGGAAGCGAAATGGTCTGATGAATGATTTGCATATCCGCTTCAGCAAATCGAGATGTATGGGCATAGAAAGTGATTTGCTGGCAAAGTGAGCGTTGCTTGCGGAGTTTCTCTGCACAATAGGAAAGGAAATCAATGAGTGCCTTTTCAATGGTAGGCAAGTCAGAAATAGCCGTTTGGAAAGTTCGGGACTGCGAAATGCTTTGTCGCTCAGCATGGTCAGCAATATCAATACAATCGGTGCCGTTGAGTTCTTGCCAAGTTTGTAGTCATGGTTTATGCAGTAGGTTTTGCGCAAAAACAGGCAGTTGCTGAGCAAAGTCCCATGCGGTTTTGATATTGGCAGAGGCGAGTTTCTTCTGTGCTTGGCGACCAATGCCCCAAACATCTTCAATGGGGAAAAGTTGGAGTGCCTTTTGTCGTTTTTCTTCGGAGTCAATGATACATACCCCATTGTACGCAGGGTATTGTTTGGCAAATTTGCTGGCAATCTTGGCGAGGGTTTTGGTGGGAGCAATACCGATAGAAATAGGTATTCCGATCCATTGTCGCACTTGGCGGATGACCTGTTCGTAGTAGGGTTTGAGTTCAGCAATAGGCATGTGGTCGGCATGCAGGAAAGCCTCGTCCACGGAGTATTGTTCGAGGTGCGGGGTGTGCTTAGCGAGAATACTCATGACACGGTTGGAGAGGTCGCCATAAAGCGAAAAATTGGAAGAAAAAGCGGTGACTTGTTGCAGTTTGGCGAAGGCTTCGATTTGGAAGAAGGGTACGCCCATCTTGATGCCGAGTTGTTTGGCTTCGTTGCTACGCGATACGACACAGCCATCGTTGCCCGATAGGACCACTACGGGTTTGCCTTCGAGGTCAGGACGGAAGACACGCTCGCATGACACGAAGAAATTGTTGCAGTCGCAAAGTGCGTACATTACAATTTGTGGATATTGTGTGTGATGACCCCCCAAATGATGAATTGGTTGTCAGCTGTGACCTTGATAGATTGGTAATTGGGGTTGTGCGGAATGAGCCAAGCACATTGGTTTTGCTCGTCGAACTGGTACTCCTTAGCGGTAAACTCGCCGTCCACGCATGCGACAATAATGCTGCCGTTGTGCGCCTCAAGCGAACGATCTACGACTACAATATCGCCATCGAAAATGCCCGCTTCCTGCATGCTGTTTCCTGCGATGCGGGCATAGAAAGTGGCTTCTGGATGGCGGACAATCTCCCGCGTGAGGTCTATGGTCTCGCCCGCATGGTCTTGCGCAGGATTGGGAAAGCCCGCGTGGAGTTTCTCCGCCAGTTCGAGTTCGATGCTCATGGGTTGAGCGGAGGTAAAGGAGTGAAGTTGTGGTTTCATATTTCTGCAATTTGGGTGCAAAGGTAGTGATTTTTTGGAATATGAGCAAGAAAAACCGCTTTTTTAGATTGCTTCTCTGTTGGAAGTCAGACCGCTTCGCTGTTAGACCGCCCTTCGGGCTGTTGGAGGCAGGGAGTTATGGTAGGTCGATGGCGTATTTGTCGCATAGGTAGCGGACAACATGAGGCGGGAAGAGTTTGGTGGTGGGCGTGATGCCATTTGCTTCGAGAAAAGCAGTGTCGGACTTGAGCCAACGGCGGAAAGTGGTGAGCGAAACGCCCGCAGCTGCGGCGAGTTGGGATTTGGAATAACTGTTCATAGAGGTTTTGTGAGTTGCTCACAAAACCGACCGCTCGCGTTCGAGGAACGCTTCGCTGTTAGAAGTCAGACCGTCACAAGGTGACTGTTAGACCGCCTAACGGCTGTTAGATAGCGGAGGGTTTTGGAGGGTTAATATATTATGGAATTCTTAATAAAGCGCACAATTTGGTGGTTGGGAGTTGGTGTGTAATTCCTGTGTAGTTCCTGTGTAGTTCCTGTGTAAAAACAAATGGGGGAAATAAGGGGTTAAAAAATGGATACAATCTTAATAAAAGGTACTTTTTCGGTAAGGTTAGGTCGTAAACAAATAAAAAGGGGACGGTGAATTACTTCGTCCCCACATAGACTAAATGCGCCAAGATAGGCGAGAATTATTTAGTCTTGGTAGTTTCTGCTCGTTTGGTCAATTTGTCGCGGTTGAGGAATACCAATACACCCAACAAAACGACACATACGATGCCGATAATAACGGCGGTTTTTGTTTGATTCATAATTGTGCGATTTTGATTGAAACTTGATTTTTTTTGCGATTCGTGCTACAAAGGTACAACATCTGTAGTATGTGCTTCGGACTTTCTCCGACTTTATCGGACTTTCTCCGACAATCTCCGAAATAAACTGACTTTCTCCGACTTTCTATAAACAAAAAAAGCAGCCAATAATAGCTGCTTTTATTCGTGGATTTTATTCCGATTTTCATGTGATAACATATTTATTCCTTAAAAACTCTACCACATTAGGCGGTAAAAGTTTGGTATGGCGTGTATATTGTGGATATATAGCAATAATCTCCTTTTCATACTGTTTACAGAGGTTGCTAATACAATCAAGTGACACGCCCGCCTGACGCGCCAACTCGTTCTTATATACCCACTTTTGATCTGTCATAATAGTGTGTTGGTGTGTTTTTTTGTGTTTTAGGGCATTTTTCTTGTAAAAAATTTGCGTATGTGCGAAAAATGTAGTACTTTTGCAGCGATATAACGAGTCAATCTCTCGGCAAGATACATTTTAGGGATGTTAGTCGATGAATTGGCTCGTTTTATTATGCTGAAAATTCGTAATAGAATACTCAACAGCACTTCCATCGTCTCTAATACCTATAACTAACTTTGCTATTCCAATTTTAGAAACATTACAGGTTAAAATAGCAATGGTTTGTATTCTCATTCTTTGAGATTGTTTTAATGATTTGGTCGGCAAATTAAGTTTCTGAATTTTTGCATGCTGAATTATATAAGGCAAATTACATGCTAATAAAGCTGCTTTTCTATTAAACCGCGCATTATACGCCGTTTCGTCTATGCTTTTTCTTGTAACAAGCACATGGACACCGAGACTATTGCAATAGTATTTATTGCCTTGATATTGTTTAAGTTCCTTTTTCAGAAAATCCCAAATAGCATCTTCGCTATAAGGAATTTTATCTATTGTTTTGAATTGCTGTAATTTTCTCATATATCGGTATTCTTTATTCGGATATGGTAGTGTGGGTCTTTTAGTGATTGTTTGTTTACCTCTGCCTGTGCGCGCTTGAAGTAATCGAAATTGGTAATACAGTCCTTTCGGCGGTCGATATTATCCACTGTGCGGAAAAGCACTGCATCCGAATAGTAAGTAAAGAACTTAGGCGGAACAGTGGTAAAACCATGACCAACAGCAAACACATCCACTGCCCTCTGTCGGCGACGGATCAGCAGCTCTGTGATACGAGGATCTACATTATCCTTGAAGTAACAACGGCAATCATCAAACACTATAATACCATTCTTATAGTGGGCAAGTATATTCAGTGTATGTTGCTCATCGAAGATATGACGCTGGATGCCGTCAAACACAAAATCGTCAGGCGTTTGTAATAGGTTCTCTGGGAACTGTGTCCACTCAGCATCATCAGGCGTGACAATAAGTATCTTTAACCTCTCGCCACGATTCTTGGCTGCTACCCATAAGGATTGCAGCGTATTGCGCAGGTATGTTGTTTTACCTGTACCATTAAAGCCTAAAACGATAGTGCACTTAGCAGCGCGTCTATTGTTGGGGTTGTTCTGCATCTTTATTCTCCTTGTTATTTAGTAGTTCGCTTTGCAGGCGTTGTGCTTCTTGCTGTAGATTGAGTTTGCGAATCTCCTCGCGTAGCTTATTGTTTTGCTCCTCTAAGAGATTGATTTTGCGTGTCTGCAAAGCAGCTGGGATTTGTGAACCATATATGCCGACTATGAGGATGACAAGTTGCAACCACAAAGGTATATATCCACCTGTCTCCTTGCAATATACATAGATGATCTCGCGCATACGAGATTTCTGTTCACTTGTAGCCTGGTGCTTCTCGATAGGATTTTTACTGATAAGGTGCAAACCGAACGCAGCACCAAAATCGATAGCGTCAGTTACGATATCTGCAGTCTCCTCTACAGCTGCTGATACAAGGTTGTCGTTCGCCTCTGGTTTGTCTTGTGGCAAAGTAAATGAATCGGGCGCATCGGGTTCGTCAAAAGAGGGGCGTTCCTCAATGTTCATTTCCTGTTTGGGTGCTTGCATCTCGCTGATGAGCGACAAATCACCTTCGGTAAACTGGTAATTATCCTCTAATTGGTCGGTTAGCATATTACTTCTGTTCGTTTAGTGCGTTATTGATTAGACTCTCAAAAAACTCTCGCAATAGCACTGGTTTGGTATTGCGTATAATCTGATCATCAGCAGACATTTTGGCGATAGTTAGGTACACATCGTTTTTTTTGTCTTTGAAGATCATAACAGCCGATTGTGCTTCTCCTTCCTGTAGCTCGTTGTCGCTCTCGTGTAGCACTTTCGCAATTTGTTCGTTGATCATCGGCAATATCTTTGCCGTGATTTTAGGCAAGGCGGGCTTTAATAGGTTTACCACCATGCTATTTAATCCTAAATCTTCGAGGTTCATTTGCAGACGGCTTTTTTAACTTGGTCAATATTCTTAGTATCAGGATTGATTTGCTGAGCGATAGCCAAAATATCACGGTCATTAAGACAGAATTTATAAAACCACTCGTTCCATCGCTCAATGGTATAACGCAAGAACATATCCGTAAGGATAGACATTGGCGCAATAGGTCTGCCATACTTCTCCGATAGTCGGTGAGCAGTCTCCTCTAAGAGTGCCACTGTAAACGGTTGCAATGTCACGCGGATCTGCGCCCATGTTGGGTGCTTCTCCTGTAGTTCTGCAATAGTGGCGTTGCGTTCGCTGATAACTGAGGTAAGAGACATATTTTGTTCTTCCAATGTATGGATTTGCTCCTGTAGAGATGCGGTTTCCTCATTGGTTTTATTGCCTAACTCGTTTAGTTGTTGTTGTAAGGCTTGACCATGTGCTTCTGCTCGTTGGAGTTCGGCTATTTTATCATTGAGATCAGTACGCATTTCTTCCAGTTGCAGGTTGATATCCACAGAATCATTCTTGTGCTCAATATAAAAACGATAAGCCAAAAGCAATAGCTTTAGATTATCCTCAGTACCCACTACATCAGGAAAGAGCTCTTTTACCTGATTATATGTTTCTTGAGAAACATTAAAGTTGATTGATTTTCTTTGTGCCATATTGATATTGTTTTATAGTATTGTATTTCAGTATATTATCAAGAAATGAAAGAATGAAAGAGTTATATTTCGCTATTATTTCACTATGTGAAAGACTGAAAGCGGAAATGAAAGGCGGATTGCTCACAAATCTTTCAATAAATGACAGTGCTCTTTCGGTCTATTCATTTGCGCTTTCAGTTGATTTTAGTGGAGCTGCTTATTTGACTTTAGCGATTTCACAAATTGCACAACTGATTTCGTAACAAAAAACAACACTACCACCCATGAAAGTATCGAAGTGATAGCGGAAACCAATAAGTCGCCCGACTGGAGCGTTTTGCTTTCAGTTGTGCGGATAGCGATAGAGATAAGGATAGAGAACGAAATAATATACCCTAAGAGGTAAATAAGTAGAAATGATGTCATAACTGCTTTGTCTTTGTGGTTAAATTCGCTGCAAAATTATTGCAAATTCGGCTAAAACACAAATAATTACCACAAAAGTTGAAAAGTATATTTTGGTACAATTTGCAAAATGAAGTTGTAACAAAGTTGTACCAAAGTTGTACCAAGTTATAATTACCTTATTTTCTATTGTTTATTCTATATTTTATCCTCTTTTGGTACAAAGTACAACTTTTTTAGAATAAAATAGGGGATAATAAGGGGAAAGAGGGAGCGGAGAAGCCTGGTCGGTTTTCCTTTGGTGGAGTGTATGCACAAAAACGCCCCTCGACTTGTACCAGTGAGGGGCGAGAAATAAAGTGATTTTTATGCGATTTTTATGCTCAAAAAACTTGCATATTCCAATAAAAATTAGTACCTTTGCAGTGTAATTGGGATGGTCTGTATTTTTTATTTCAATATCCAATAAATCTTAGGAGAGTAGCTGGAAGCACCTTTCATAAATTCAAACCATGCGTAATTAACAGGCGAACTGTGCCCTGTAGGGATATTGTTTTTATAGCAGTTGATTCGATTAGGATAAATGTATATAGCGTGCAGATAGCCCATTTCATAGATTGCTGAATGGCGTTTCTGTCCTGCCAAATAAGATAGATTCATTAGAGCTATATACCTTCCAAATAGCGGTAGTATATCCATAGCGTGTAATACAAACTCATCAGCTAAGCTATACGGCGGATTAGTAATAATAGTGTCACAGCCTTTCGGCGGTTCTTTCGTTTGTAGGAAATCAATGCCTGTGTGTCCATACCCTCGATCATACAAGTCTGTTGAAAACACATTGTAGCCTTGTTTGCGCAACACCTCGCTGATATTGCCACAACCACATGCACACTCCCAAATAGTACCAACATAACACGGCAGCTTGTATGTTCGTAGAAATTGCTCGACTGCAGTAGGTTCGGTTGTATAATAATCGCCAGCAGCTCTATCATCATTGGTATAGCGTTTATTTATTCCTAACATACTACGCCAACTACTTTGATTTCCTTTCCATTCTTTGCTCATAACCGTTAATGTTTTGTTAATTGATTTAGTTCTGAATAAAGTGCCACACATAGCGCACGGCTCATATTTACCTCTACAGCGTTGCCAATATACTTCTTTTGCTCTGCTTGTGTGCCGATGAGGGTATATTCTGAGCCAAAACCCATAATGCGCTTGAGTTCTCCTACATTTAGCATACGCATCTTGATATCTACAATACCAAACATCGCCATAAATTCCTTGATTTTACGCATAGCAGGTGTATCAGATTCATATACTACAATTGAGAATTTACCTTTTTCAGCACTCACAAGGTAAGGTGGCATCTTATCCATTCGGGCAATCAGTGTAAAACAAGGTTTATCTATACTACCGCCCGAAGATGAGTACTGAGGATTAAGGATAAATTGATCTGCCGTAATGAGCGAAAGTCTGTCCACTGTTGTTAGGGTTGGCGAAGGGAGCTCTATTGAGTGCTCGTGTCCATTTCCATAGTACGCATCTATGAATTGTGTTGATACAACAGCATGATGATCAATAGTCGTAATCGTTCCGCAGGGCTCATTTATAGAGATATTTTTGCCGTTTGGATCTCCACTAAATTGCTTGGATAAAAATTGCACTTTGGCAACACCTAAACGGTTTTGTGTTGCTACTGTAGGACAAGGCTCATCTATAGATGGTGCAGTGTATTTTCCTGATTGATTCATGCTATTATACTTAATGAGAAACGCCTCTTTGCCACCTGCTACAAACTTAATCAGCCCTGCGTATATTCGTTCGAGTGTCTTATCTGCAAGCGGTTTGTCGCGCTCGAATATACTTTTGCCCTCATTTGATAGCTCTAAGACCTCTTTAACTGGTTTCCATGATTGCAAGCTGCTAAACATATCCCGCTTGCCATTTTTACAGTGAGTAGGTTCGGGGAACACGATAGGTAGATTTTTCTTTGCAAAAATGCCAAAAAAGCGCGTCCGAGAGGTATATGCGCCATAGTTTGCAGCGTTTAACAACCTATATGCGAAGTCATAGCCATACTTGCACACGGTTTGCACCCAACGCATATACAACCGTCCTTTATCTCTCGAAACTGGTTTACCGTTCTCATCAAGATCACCCCAACACATAAATTCCTCTACATTCTCAATGTAGATATAGTCGGGAGTTAATGCCTCTATGTATCGAAATAAATGCTCTGCAAGTGTCCTGCTATCAGCATCGCGCGGTTGCCCACCCTTTGCCTTACTAAAATTAGTACATTCAAGCGAAGCCCAAAGCACAACCAGCGCATTAGGATTAGCAGCGCGCTTGCTATTGGTGTGCGCTACTAATTCTGTGAGGTCAAGCGTTCGGATGTCCTCTGTAAAATGCAGCGCGTTCGGATGATTTGCAGCGTGCGAAGCAATTGCATTCGGATCATGATTGACACACGCTATAACCTCTGCGCACTTATTACCTTCGTACATGGCGCGTTCGACTCCAGTACTGGTGCCACCAGCACCACAAAAGAGATCTATGTATAATAACTGTCTCATAACTCAAACAGGTTTTACAAACCTAATAATAGGGTTGATGTAATCAGTATCATACAACCAGTCTCTGTAGCGACTCTCATTCTTAAATCCGATAACTTCATATATATATTTCTTACCTTTGATGTTGTAAATCACAGTACCACCAATTGAGGGGCAGTCTATATATATGCCATCTTCGTCAAATATTTCTACAAAACTATTATTCGACAATTCGCTTTTTGACAGCATTGCTCGAAAATTATACCACACGCGGGTTGTAAATGGCACGCCCAATTGTCGCGCTCTTACAAATCTAAACATCTTTTTCATATCACTTTCATTTTAATAGTTCTTGATTGTATATTTCCTTACTCTTCGCTTTTTTCATAACCAATCATTTTTGCAATAGTTTCTACTAAAGTTCTTGAGATTTCGAAAGTATCAACATTCTCGTCATCACTATAGTAGTCATCCAAGATGCTCCATAATATCTCTTTCTCTTTTGCGTTCATATCTATTTCATTTACTTATGTTCAAAACATTGCTCATCTGGATGGAAATAGTCAGAACTTCCAGCAATGCCGTCTAACCAGCACCAGCAAACATGTCCAACAACTCTACCTTTTTTATCTCGTACAGTATAAAGCCATTTGCAATTACAGCATGATATTGAGCAATCTTTTTTCATATCACTTTTGTTTTAATCTACCAATTCAAATTCATACACCCACACGAGCGGGTTGCTTTCCCATGTACCTTTGCCCGACACATAGCCAATGAGTGCTGCAAAGGCTTCGCGTGGGGATTTATATCCATCCCACCTACCAGCTATTTCATATAGTTTGCCTAATGGATTTAATTTATACTTAGGATCTGCGTCTTCCCAAAGTCTTACACCCTCCCTCAAGCAGTCCTCATCGCTAATGTCTTGCAGGTGTTCCACTCGGATACTCGTAATCTTGATATGGTGGGGCATAAGGTCTGCTTTGACGAACATTTTGTTTGTCCAACCTGCGGAATCTCCTACAAATGTGAATGGGTCGTGCATATCAAAGCCTCTCTTTTCGTAAATATCTTTGTATGCTTGCGCAATAGCAACGACCTCGCATAAATTATATTGAGATTTTGCAACAACATCATCCTCGTTAAATACACAGCAAGCATCGATATTTGGGGCATATCCATATTCTGGATCATCAGGTATATTTTCAGCATGGATTATCCGCCTCGTCATGGTCTTGCCCCCATCAAGCACCGCTTGTGTCAAACCGTACTTGTCATTAAACATTATCTTTTTCATAATAGCCCTAATTTAACAAGTTTCTTTTTTGCGTTTTTTACATTAAGTGCTTGAAGATAGAAGCAATCTTGATGAACATCTGTTGTTGTTTTATATCTCGGATTTCCATCCATACCAACAATGACAGTCCTTGAGATGTCAGCAGGTCGTATCTCTTTTGTTTTTCGGTTAAACTCAAAAAGTATATGCCCTGCAACTTTGCGTTGCTTTCCGATTAGGTGGTACTCTTTATGTTTTTTGTCCACCTGTTCTTGCGCTACACTATTACCTGTTTGGGTAGATAGTTCGGGTAGTAATGTTTTCATCTTGATTATAATTATCCCCAACTTGGCGGGATAGTGTTGTTAATTGGCTTGTTAATATCTGTTTGAATATAAATTAGTTCGAAGCTCTTGCGCTTTGCACCTATGAGCAAATTGCGGGTCGAACGCTGCTTTTCAATGTCATAGCCCAACATCTCAGAAGGGCAAAAAATCCACCCTTTTTCTTTGCAATAGAGTTTAAGAGCTACCTTAAAACTTTGCGAAGATTTACTCTTGCCTGTCTTGCCCAGTTCACTGCAATAATCATCGTACACATACTGCTTGATTAGCAAATGATCGAGATTCTCGTTAGGATTGTCAGGGTCTTGCGCAAAATAAGTATCAGCCCAGTTCTTGAAAGCATCGCCCATCATACCGCGACGAACACGCTCCATGACCTTATCCATAAGAGGCAAAATAGTAATGTCCTGGTGTGATAGATAAAACTGCAAGCAATTGATCATAAAATTATAATCTGCATTGTAGTCGTCCTCTGTATAGTCATGCCCGAATAGGTTTTGACCATTGAAATCGCTACTCACCTTGCGTGTCTCGCGGTACTCGCCATCCTGCCCCTGCTCGTGGTAGTAGTCGCCAAACACAACAGGAATAAGTCGGCGGAGCGTACTGCGGTCGTCTCCTTTCCATGGGAAGTTAGAGGAAATAACCGTATGTGGGCTATTGCGATAATCAATCTCAAAACTCTGCGAACCTTTAGGATTGATAGTGAGCTGCCCTGTAATCTTACCGTAAAAAGTTTCAAAAGGAAAGTTCTTTGCTGCATCGTCAATAAAAAGGATATCGGTGTTGCTGCTTACGCGATCCAAAAAGTGGTTGTTCTTGGTCATGTCGCCATCGCGTCCGTCCAATGTTACGATATTAGCCAGTTGCAGGTAGTGCAAAACACGCATAAAGAGTGACTTACCGCTACCGCCTGAACTCTCGTCCTCGTTGGTAATCTTGCTCTCCATTACCCAAACACATTTTGCCATGTCGTCCTTCTTGAAGTGGTGCAACAAATAGCCATAAGTGTACACCTTGTTTACAAGGCTCATAATTTGCTCGTATTGTTGCTCGGTGGTCAGTCGGCTGCCATATGGTGTGAATCGGTTCTGCGCAAAGTACTCGGCATCGGCTGCCTCGTCTCCTGTCTCCAGCTCAGCACGCCAGTTCATGCGACTTCCGTTGATAAGATAGCGAAACACTTTGCTGTCGAGACTATCAATAATAAAGCGATTCTCCTCGTCAATGTGAAAAGCAGGTGCAAGCTCGCGGAACTTATGCGGAATAACCTTTGTAGTCCAACAGTAGGTATCTACATTTCGACTATCGGTAATCTTCAAACTATCTTTACTTACCACAATAGAGCAGTTGTCGAAAAACAGCGTGCGCGTTGTTGGTGTACTTACATCGAAATTTACCTCTATATTTTCTAAGTCGTCATATATAGATTGAGTGGCGCGCTTGCTATTGATGTATGCTTCCATAATTGCTGTAGGTACTTGGCGCGCCTTCAAATCGCCACGCACAAAATCGCGTAGCTGCTTTGGCTCCATAGGCTCAACTTTATAGTCATATACTCGGCAAGGCTTTACCTCGCCTGTAACGCTATCTTTTATCTTATAGAAACCATTGAGGCGCAAGTAATATAGTAGGTTAGTAGCTTTGATTTCTACTTTTCTTTTTTCTTTACCATCGCGCTCGGTTACTGTCTCATACCAAAATTGCGCCTGCATAGCAGTATTTATTAGCTTTTCAAACTCATACTTACTTGGGCGTAATTCTAAATAATCGCGTAAATCTTTACGCGGTTTACCACGCTTATCACGGAAGTTCAGTAACCAGTTGGGCAGCGTTATTGTGTATATGTCCATGTATTGAAGTGCCAATTTCTCGCCCTGTCGGACGCCAGTAGTATCAATATCGGGGATATTATACACGCGCTTTGCCAATCGGTGCAACTCTATCATGGTTTCCATACTTAGGTCGGCTGTTTCGCTGTTAAACCAAATAGGAACATACCCCATTGCTGCTACATTCATGGCATCGCGTTCGCCACTGCAAATGAAAATAGCGGGCAACTTATCGGGCTTTCGTTGTTCGCTTAACCTATCTTCGTTCAACTCATCGTAGGCAGCCACCGCTTCATCATAGCCATTGATATAGTTTCGTGGCTTGTTTCCGTTGTAAAAAAAACGGTATGCTTTGTTATAGCTTAGAGGGCAATACACTTTGCGAAAATCGCCACATTCATGCAAGAAAATAGGGTAATCATCGCTGCTATACACTGTCATTTTGGTTAGTCGCCTTGTATCCTCTTTGCGAATCACTTTGCTATACGATTCCAACGATAGATAATTATATTTCGCCAGTGTTTCTGCTTTGACCAACGCACCCCACACCTTCAAATCGGCACTACTGGGGTACTTCTTAGCTACATAACTAAAATCGCCTTCTTTGGCATCCGTCCCCTCTACATCTACAAACTCTTTGCGCTGCGCTTTGTTGATTTCAGGCTTTAGCGTGTCATCTACTCCATAGCAGTCTGCCAGTGCGTGAAGTGCCTCTGTAAAAAACAATATTCCGTGATATTGCATATATGCATCGAAGCAATTTATCTCGCGCCCCTCGCCGCCGAAATCACACACATGCCATATACCTTGTTTCTCTCGGATAGTGGCACTTGGCGTGCGTTCTTCCTCGCGTATTTTGAATTTCTTTGCGCTGCCATGTACTACCTCACGCGCGGATGGATATAGGTCTAATAGTATATCCAAACCGCCGTTAGTAGCCTCTAATATCTTACTTTTTAAGTCACTCATAATTACAATTTTAATTTGCAAATATATCCAGTTCCAAACCTACTATACAGTGACGGTTAGCAACTTCGTTTATCACTTTAGCGCGCTGATCGTTTATATAAGTGCGTCCTTCGAGCATCTTATAGAAATTATCATTGCTGATAGCCAGTTTTTGATTTATCCTTCGGCGTTCTATACTCCTTGCCCTGTTTCCGCGCAAATGTAAATACCACCTACGCAAACAGTCAGCACGGCGTTTTTTTTCTGTAGGGCTTATCATAACTCAGGGCGTTTTTAACACGCTATCACAAAGGGTTAATAACTCATCTTTTATATGCTCGTTGCACTCATGGTGCAGCGTGGAGTTGGCAGGAATATGCACGGCAATCACATGTAAACCTATATCCTTGCGCGAATAGTAGGCATAAAAACTAAAGCGCGGATCTGCGTTTATTACATCCGATAGTTCTACCGCCTTCTTGTGGTCGTAATCCATGATGATACGATACCAATGCTTCTTTTCTGTATCATAAATCTTGTATTCCATAATCTTAACTTTGTATAATGATTTCTGAAATCTCTGCTACCATTTGCCCACGACTGAGGATGTGGCGCGGATTAAATAAGATATTGAGGATTTGGATCAGTTGCTCGTTGCTACAGTACGCGCGTGTGTATGACGCGCTCGCGCGTTCCTTATTCTCATGCTCTAAATTCAGTAGCTCCATGATTTGCTCGCGTGTTGGTACTAACACAGCCAATAAACGCGCGCGGTCATTACCTGAAAGCTCGTTGCTCTCTGTCATCTGTTCGATACCTTGAATCAAATCCTCTACTGTGAGGCTCAATTCTACATTTTTCTTGATTGTACACATAATCGTATGATTTTATGGTTAAAATAATTTTAGTTGTCTATTTATCCAGTTTATTTTGTTATTTATCTCTGTGAGAGTCTGATTATATCGGAAACATGGCGATACTTTGTTTGGATCACGCTCCAAAATCAGCAATTCATTCCATAATTCAGGGTGTTGCTGTTTGAATATCGCAAAATCTTTGTTTGTTCTATTTGGACAAAACCAGCAGCCATTACGCATAGAAGTTTGGTATGTCGGAGATAGTAAATTATATTGCTTGCATAACTCATAAGCCATTTGTTCTGTATATTCATATTTGGCTAACAAACTAACACGGTGTCCGTCTTTGAACTGTTTTTTAAGTAACCTATCTACTTCATCAGATGCAATGCCAACATATTGTATATAATCTTTACCTATTGATTTCAGATATTGTTTCATTGTGCGTAATTTACAATCTCGCAAAATACTGCAACGGTCTGCAATTGGGAAAGCTCTCTTTTTTCCATTCCTATTAGGATGTTTAGATTTCTTAACGATATGATGAAAACTATCTAAATAATCTATCTCTGTTGGTATTATTCGTACTTTACAACCCAACGACTCAAGCATAGGAGCTGCGTGCGTTTTTACCCAATGAATATGTTTAGGATCTTCTCCCAATATTCCGCGCTTGTTATCAAACATAACTTCGGTAAACACCACCTCATCCAATGGCTCATTATGTTGCAAGGCTAACAAAACTGTGGCAATGCTATCCTTTCCGAAACTACATGCACAGAAATAAAACATACTAAACCTTATAGATATTATACATGTTGCATTTCGTTTCGTATCTCGTCCAATACGGCTACCATAGCCATACGCTCAGCGGGTGTTGCGCGTGTTCGCCCAGAATGGCGATTGTGGTACTGATCAATAGTAAAGTGAAATTCACGATTTGGATCTGTGATTCTCAACTTAAATTCTCGCTTCTCTAAAACAGTCATTGCTGTTTGCGCTAAAAAATCTTTCATAATTGTAATTTTTTTACATTTTTTATTGCGGTTTTTTGGTAATATTGCGGATTTTTTGTAAATTTGCGGTGCAAAGGTAATAAAATCTTTTCATATACGCAAGAAAATTTTATCATAAAAGATAAGAAAATTTATCATAAAATCATAAGAAAATTTATAACACTATGACTTACAGTGAATTACGAGACTTGTCAGAATTGAAAAATTTTACCCTGCAAAGCATTGCCGAACGCATTGGAATGTCAAGAGTTGGTCTGAAATCTGCTTTTGAGAACCAAAGTTTATCAATTGCCAAAGTAACTGAAATTTGTAAATGTCTTGAAATAACCCCTAACCAATTCTTTGGTTGGGAAGATGAGGTAAAGAAGCAACAAATTCAGAATGGCGGAATTGGCAACACTCAACAAATGGACACCTACGCTGTAGATGTCCTAAAGCAACAAATCACTGCTAAAGACGAGCAAATTAGAGAAAAGGATGCTCAAATATCACAACTGCTAAAGCTGCTATCCAACAACCACTAAAATACTGCTATTATGAAAAGAGCGAACATTATTTTGCTGCTACTTGCAGCACTTATGTTATCCTCGTGTATGACTACACGCACAAGCATTAACAATTACAAAGAGACTGCAGGGCAAGAATATCGCTATGCGAAAGGTAAACAATGTTACCTATTTTGGGGTTTAATTCCAATCGGTCGTACCACCGTTGCGACTCCAGTAGAAGATCCATGTCAAGTACGCACTTCATTCCGCTTTATAGATGCATTGTGTACAACTCTTACTGGTGGTATATTCTCCATGCAGACTATTAAGGTCATGGCTAAGCACAGTCCTGTAGATCAAGATTATTTCAAAACTGGCGATCCTGTTACATACAAACTTGGTAGTAAGTATGCCAAAGGAACTATAGACTCTATTATTGACGGAGAAAAATGCGTTGTTAAAACAGAGGATGGAAAACTAAAGAAGATGAAGTTTGAAAACTTAACCAAGTAGCAACAACCATACACTCTCGCAATGTTTGGTAATTGGCGTTTGGACTTGTATATTATATAACTTAGTTATATCTCGTGCGAAAAAGTCCGTCACCATTCCGACTGCAGGAAAATTAAAACCATTATAAACAACTGAGAAACAACAGTTTGTAAATTTACCAAACCAATCCAATTCGGTCGGCGGTTCGAATCCGTCAACGCCCACAAAGATTGGTTATCAAGGAGATAGCCAATCTTTTTTTTATTCTACCCTGTCAGATTTCCGACCAAATTTATTTTCACTTTATCCTCTCAATCGCAATAGAAAAAAAGAAAAAGTTTTCTATTGTTGCATATTTCACAAAAAAGCAGTAACTTTGTAGCCGCATTGATGGATAACATCACAACAGCGTAAATAAATTGTCAAATTGTAAATAGTCCAACCGTAACAACAATGATTACTTCAGCTTCTTTTGTTATTTCCAGTCCGGATGTGATGCAATGTCCGCAGACGACTATTCCAGAATACGCATTCATTGGGCGAAGCAATGTAGGTAAGTCCAGTCTTATCAATATGCTTGCGCATAATCCCAAGTTGGCAAAAACCAGTCAAAAACCCGGTAAGACACTTCTCATTAATCACTTTCTCATTAACGCAGGAACCGATCAGCATTGGCATTTGGTGGATTTGCCTGGTTATGGTTTTGCGCAAGCAGGCAAGAAACAGCGCGCTAAACTCAAGATGATGATTGAGCGCTACTGCCTTCTGCGTGAGGCATTGGTCAGTCTATTCGTACTGATTGATTGTCGCCATGAACCCCAACAAATTGACTTAGAGTTTATGGAATGGCTTGGCGAACAAGAGATTCCGTTTGCGATTATCTTCACTAAAGCCGACAAACTCAGCAAAAGTAAACTGACTATCAATATAGATACCTATAAGCAAAAACTGCTGGAATCATGGGCAGAGTTGCCTCCTATCTTTGTCACATCCGCAGAAAAAGGATTGGGAGAAGCAGAAGTCATTGCCTATATCGAGGGCATTAACCGCGATTTGATCAATCGAGGATAAGGACATTGGATGAATTTTGATTTACTAAATACGGAAGATATTCGTGTAGAGCATTGCGATGGTACGCGTCGTGGTGTGCAGCAGGTTTTAGATGCTTGCCGCGAGGAGCGTCGTCCGTATGTAGTGCTTAAAGAGCAAGGAACAAGGAACAAAGAGCCAAGACACATCAGCAATAACTCTGATTCGATAGATATTAATCTTGATTCTTTGTTTCTGAGTCCTGAATCCAACATCTTGGTTCCAGTGACGATGTTAGAGGAGGAGGTCTATAAAGCAGAGATATGCACCTACTTAGCACGCAAGACGGGTGCACACCTTATATTATTGCGCGCGAACGACTACGGAAGCAAGGCGAAGCAGAATACCCAGCGCATCATCACACATATTCAGACCATCGCAGAACGCACAGGCGACAATATCACCTACGAAGAGCGCGTAGCGAAAGGCGACAGTTTCCATATCCACAAAGAACTCCATACATATACCACCCTTCCCTTTAGGGAGGGGACGGGGGTAGGCTTGATTATCCTCACTGCCAGCCGAGAATATGGTTTGGACGATTGGTTGTTTGGTCCACCAGAGCAGTATGTCATTCGCCATAGTCCAGTGCCCGTGATGCTGGTTAATCCGCGTGCTGACCTCTTTTCGCTATGTGACTAAAGAAAAATCGGCATTTCTCTTGCGTATATCCACAAAAAGCAGTATCTTTGCAAGTTATTTTGACACAAGACATATGAACGAGTTTTTAGAATTGGAAGAACAGGTACTTCGTATGATAAAAACGGTCTATGACCCCGAAATACCTGTAAATATATATGAATTAGGACTGATTTACCGTATCGACCTTGCAGGCGATGGGGTATGCAATATTGACATGACGCTGACCGCCCCCAATTGTCCCGCGGCGGATTTTCTCGTAGAGGATGTGAAGCAGAAAGTAGGTTCGGTGGACGGTATTGAGACTGTGAATGTAAATATCGTCTTTGACCCCGAATGGAACAAAGACATGATGTCCGAAGAAGCCAAGTTGGAGTTGGGATTTTTATAGGCGATTAGGCGAGAGGTTAGAGGCGATAGGCATGGTATATTTTTTAAGTGATGCGCATTTAGGTTCGAGAGCCATAGCAGATGAACAGGCTCATCAGCAGACCCTGATTGACATGCTCAATGGCATGGCTAAGGATGCTACTGCCATCTACTTACTTGGCGACATCTTTGATTTTTGGTGCGAATATTTTTGGCGCGACAAGAGTAAAGAACAATACCATCGCTTCCTACAAACGCTAAAGGCATTAACCAGCCAAGGCATTGACATTCATTTCTTTATTGGTAATCACGACATTTGGACTTTCGGTTGGTTGGAAAAAGAAACAGGTGTAGTGGTACATCGCAAGCCCGAGAGCATCGAAATTCACGGAAAACGCATCTTCCTTGCTCACGGTGACGGATTGGTACCCAGCAACTACTTGCAACAAATGCCAAAGAAGATACAAAAGAAAATCAGACAATTCGTTTTCCTACGCAAAGTCTTCCACAACCCCGTATTGCAATTTCTCTTTCGACTGCTCCCCCCTGCATGGGCTAACGAGTTTGGTTACGAATGGGCAAAGAATAGTCGTTTGAAAGAGTTATCACACCCTTGTCCGTACAAAGGTGAAGACAAGGAGGAATTGGTACTCTTCGCCAAGGAGCAAGAGCAAAAGGGCAATCACCACGACTATTACATCTTTGGTCATCGCCATATTGAACTAGATTTGATGCTCAGTCGCGATAGTAGAATCATGATTCTTGGCGACTGCTGGCAACAATTCACCTACGCGAAGCTGGATGGGACTACCATGACCATGGAGATGATAGACAACGAAAATCTTTTTTAAGAAGACAATATAAACAACTTGCGCGGCAATCAAATAGCACCCCATTCGCCCACGAGGCTCATCGGGGACCCCGCACTCCCTGCCGCGCTTCAAGGATAATATTATGGCACATACAAGAGAAGAACAATTAAAAGCTTTTGACCGTCTGTTGACGGTGATGGACGAACTACGCGAGAAATGTCCTTGGGACAGAAAACAGACATTTGAGAGTCTGCGTCAAAACACTATAGAAGAAACCTACGAGCTCGCCACAGCGCTGTTGCAAAACGATATGAACGAGATTAGTAAGGAGTTGGGCGATGTGCTATTGCATGTTGTTTTCTACGCTAAGATTGGTAGTGAACTCGGAGCGTTTGATATGGCTGATGTTTGCAATAAAATCTGCGACAAGTTGATATTCCGCCATCCACATGTATATGGCGAGTTTGCAGCCAACAACGCGAAAGAGGTGTGCGAGATGTGGGAACAAGTAAAGTTAAAAGAGAAAGGAGGCAATAAAACCGTACTGGCAGGTATCCCAGATGCATTGCCTGCATTGGTGAAAGCCTATCGTATTCAAGATAAAGTTGCCAATGTAGGTTTTGATTGGGAAAAGCGCGAGGATGTGTGGGCAAAAGTCAAAGAGGAAATCGCTGAGTTTGAAACAGAAGTCGAGAATATGGACGAAGAGAAAGCCACCGAAGAGATGGGTGACTTATTCTTTGCGTTGGTGAATGCAGCACGCTTGTATAATGTTCGTCCCGATAATGCATTGGAGAAAACCAATGCAAAGTTTATCAAGCGGTTCAACTACATTGAGCAAAAGGCAAAAGAAAAGGGTCAATCCCTAAACGAGATGACCCTAAACGAGATGGAAGCCCTTTGGCAAGAAGCTAAACTACAGGACTGATTACTCTTCCTTTGTCACAGGTGCTTCTACAACGGGAAAATCAATCCGTACGAAATTAGTAGGGAAATCGGAATCGCTCTCAACCGATAATTTCAACTTCATATAGTCTCGCTCTTTAGGCGCGACATAAATAGGGAATCTTACGGTAGTATAACCTGGCTTGAAACGCATTGTACATATGCAATTGCCCACCGTGTCCGTCTTTAATAGTGCTTTATCAATATCAGTTGTTGTCAAATACCACAGGTCCATTTCCGTAGTATCCCATTTCATTTCCACTGCCACGAGATTATTGACCACAGCATCAAATATACCCACAAACATGATCGTATCACCCAAAAATACAGAGTCCAACACATACGCGTCTTCTTCATTATCATAGAAAAGATCCAATGTATCTTTAAAACTAACTAATGTATCATTCTTAAACTGAGGATTCACAAAAAATGTTGAGCGATAAATTCGAGGGGTATATTGCGGCTCTCTATATTCTAAACAGCTTGTCATAAGACCAGCGACCACTACCAAAACGGAAAAAAGAAACAACTTACGCATAATATGTTGAACAATTAATAGTTAATAATTAATATTTATTGTATTTTGCATTTTTGATACAACAAACGGGTCTTGCGACCCGTTGTGCGGCATAAAGGACTCGAACCTTCACTCCTCTCGAAACTAGATCCTAAGTCTAGCGCGTCTACCAATTCCGCCAATGCCGCAGAGGTGATTTTTGAAATCGGCTGCAAAGGTACTACAAAAAATGCACATACGCAAACTTTTTAGAGAAAAAGTTTACTTTTGAATAAAAAATCGAGGCAAGCGCATATTGGCGCGCGCAGTTGTTGTTTATTATTAATCGAATATGAGCGAAACTTTTTATCATAATTTACCCAATGGGTTGCAAATTGTGCACCGCAAGACCAGTTCTCCCGTCGTTTATGTAGGCATCATGATTGGAGCAGGTACGCGCCATGAGCAGCCCAACGAGAATGGCATGGCGCACTACATCGAGCACTGCGTCTTCAAAGGCACCGAGCACTATACCGCCCGCCAAATTATCAATCACATCGAGGGTATCGGTGGAGAAATCAATGCTTATACCACCAAAGAGGAAACCACTTTCTACGCAGCTACCCTACGCCAACACTTCCGTACGACGCTACACTTATTGGCGGATATGGTATTACGCCCTACTTTTAATAAGAAAGAAACGGATAAAGAAGTAACGGTTATTCTTGATGAGATAGAGAGTTATAATGATTCGCCCAGCGAACTGATTTATGATGATTTTGAGAATATGATTTTTGAGGGTAGTTCGTTGGCAATGCCTATTTTGGGTACAAAAAAAACACTGAAGCGCATTTCTAAATCCCCGACATATCCACTGAAGTGGATGTCGCAACACTATCGTCCTGAGCGTATGGTGCTCTTTGTGCTGGGTGATGTCAGTACGAAGCAAGTCATCGCGGTTGCGGAGAGAGAATTAGGAGAAACTCATAGTACATATAGCGCTTATAGCTCCAATAGCACTTATAGTCCTACTAATACAGATAATCTCACAGGTACTGATAGTGCTACTACTCGTGTTTACAAACGCCACACCCACCAAACGCATATCATGCTTGGTTCGCATGCCTACCCTATCGGTCATCCAAAGCAACTGACCATGTATTTGCTCAACAATATTTTGGGCGGAGGGAGTATGTCCAGCCGATTGTACCTGAGTCTGCGCGAAAAGCATGGACTGGTATATAGTATTGACTCTCAAGCAGTACCGCTGAGTGATACAGGTTATTGGAATATCTATCTGGCTTGTGAGCCACAGCATAAGGAGCAATGCTTGGAGCTCTGTCACAAAGAGTTGCAGCATCTACGCGAGACGAAGCTGACAGGCACTCAACTCCAACGCGCTTTGCGCCAGTTAGAAGGACAGATGGCTATATCTGCGGAGAATCAAGAGAATAATGCCCTCGCTATGGCAAAACAGATGCTCTATCACCACCATGCTCCTGCATGGCAAGAGACTTTCGCTAAAGTGCAAAAAATCACTCCAGAGCAACTGCAAGAGGTAGCTAACGAGGTCTTCGCTCCTGAAAAGATTCACACACTACTATACGATTAAATACACAAAACTCCGCGGAAATGCGTTTTTTTTGGGCACTTTCCGCGGAGTTTCTCGTTATGTGTCCACTTTTTCGCATTATTTTCTTGTCTATTTGAAAAAAAAGCAGTACCTTTGCGCCAAATTACTGAATAAATCAGCGCCAAATTACTGAATAAATTAGCGCCAAATTACTGAATTTTCAAATATCACACTAAATATCAACCATTTATGAAAACATACAAAAATAGGATTATTAGCATGCATATCGTCGCCCAGAAGATGGCGTGTATGTTATACCTATTGGCTGCTTAAAAGACTAATCAATCAAAAACGCGACCCCGATGGAGTCGCGTTCTTTATTTTATCTCATTGCGAGATTATTGAATGTCAAGGAGGTGGTGCTATATAGTCACTTTGTTTAACAAGAAATCATATATATTTAGTATCAAGATTCCATCATTATTGCGATATGTAGGTTGCATACCTCCTGCAATAACCACCTTTTGGAAACTATCATTAATAAGTTTGAGCGACTTAAGTTCTTGCTCTTGTTTTTCCAGAGTTGGCATTGCATAAGCTGATTGTATATATATGCGTTCATCAGCCTTATTACATACAAAATCTACTTCAAAAACACTTCGTGCACTCTTACCTGCTTCATTCTTCGTATAATAAGTCAATTGACCAACATCTACAGAATATCCACGAATACGCAATTCATTATATATAAGGTTTTCCATCAAATGAGTAGGTTCGGTTTGACGGAAATTTATTCGTGCATTACGAAGTCCCAAATCCTCAAAATAATATTTAGCAGGAGTATCTATATATTTTCGTCCTTTAATATCATAACGTACAGCCTTCTCTATCATAAATGCTTCTTGCATATAATCCAAATAGAGTTTAATAGTATCGCGCGAAATGCTACTTTTCTTGATACTCATAAAAGTATTAGCAATCTTATTAGGATTAGTTAATCCGCCAATAGAGCTGGCTATTACATCAATGAGTTCTTCTAAATCATCATCATTTTTTATATCATATCTTTCTTTGATATCAAGAAGATAAGTATTGTTGAAGAGTTGGAGCAGATATTCACGTTTTTGTATTTCATCCTGCATACTAACGGTTTGAGGCAATCCACCGAGTCTCAAATAATCATTAAGTATTGGCTCTATAAGCGGCGATACTGGCTGTATAGAGAAGTACTCAGCAAAGTTTAATGGATGTACACGTACCTCATCACCTCGTCCTCGGAAAGTAGTAATCACATCTTTTGACAGAAAACGAGCGTTGCTACCTGTAACATACACATCATATATTTGTTTTTTCAAAAGTGTATTGAGTACATCCTCAAACTCGGAGAGCAACTGAACCTCATCAATAATCAAATAATGAAATTGATTGTCCACTGTATGTTGATAGATATAATCAATAATCGCCATTGGTTCACGCAATGGTTTATTAAGGATGTCTTCTAAATCAATACTAATAACATGATCTGGCGCAACACCTGTTCTCAACAGATGATTAGTAAACAAGTTGTTTAGCAAATACGACTTGCCACTGCGACGCATGCCAGTGACAATCTTAATCATGCCATTGTGCTTACGATTAATCAATCTTTGCAGATAAATAGGACGTTCAATATTCATATTCATTCGTTTTTTTTGTGTATATACACACTTTTTTCGAGCGCAAAGATACTATATTTCTGCGAATTGACCAAATATTTGTAGCAAAATCAGCATTTTTTTATTATTTCTATTAGTTTTTTTTGCGTATATACACACTTTTGTCGAGTAAAGAACACCGTAATAAACAAACAACGCGACTCCGATGGAGTCGCGTTTTATTTTTTATCCTTTCATCTTACGATTTGGGATTAGTCGTAAGTCGAGATTATTGGATATACTTTTGACCGTTCTTGATAACGATACCCTTGTAGTTCTCATCTACCTCAACACCGAGTAGATTATAGCTTTTGTTATTACCAACATTAGGAACTACAACATCTTCAAGGTCTGTCCATCCATCAGGATGTATATTAATAACCATATCACAACCATACCCAGCATAATTCTCTCCTTCTGGATTAAGATTCATTATCAAATAATATCCATTGTATGCTCCAGACCAACCCCAATTGACATGGTAATAATATACACCATCTATGACCTTGTACCCATCTATAACAAAAGCATGTCCACTCTTACCAGACGCAGGACTACCTGCATATAAGACGGGATATCCCTTTCTATGTTGCTCTCGAATGACTGGCGCCCAATCATATAAAATCAATCCCTCAGGATCATAATCACCCGTCGAATCATAATATTCGATATCTTTACTATATCCAAAATTATCTTTAAAAGCTTTCATTGCTTTATCAATGTTCGAGCCACTACCATCTGCACTATAGTTCATATTTAATGCGGCACCACATGCCAACATCACTTTAGCAACAGCTTCTCCTTGTTCGTTAGAATATGATTTTGTATATTCATTCAATATCAAGTTCCAGTCAAAAGAGTAATCCCCTAAATTGATTGTTTTGGCACCATTACTACCTGTATATGTCACTTGACCAACTCCAACCGCTGGATAAGAATAATAACGCATTATCTGCGCCATTGCAGTAGCGATACATCCTGTAACCGCACGACGACCATTAATTATTGGGCACAAATCGTTGTAAGGAGTTCCCTGATCATATTTGATGTTTCCTAACAAATGACTGACAGAATCAGTTGGATCTTCTGCATTTTCCAAGACAAAGTAATCTGACAACTCTGCTCCTTCATTAACTTTCAGCATCGCATGCTCATATAGAGCAAAAAAAGATGTCACCTCATCTGTCATCTCCACTAAACGCTGAACATTAGCCTCAGGTGCATCATAATAAACAGGTTGAAGTGTCTTGGCATTCAATACAATAGATGTGGTTAAAAAGAAAACCACCACAAAAATGTTGGTAAGAAAGTTCTGTTTCATATTCCTATATTATTTTAAAATGTTACAAATTTCCCAGAAGCATCGCTTCTACGAATCTTAGTATTTACTAATTTAAGCAAATATGTGGCATTAGCGGGCAAAGTTGGCAAAGTGATTTGTTTCGTGGAATAAGGTAGCTTTATTACCTTCAACAACTGCCCTTGTAAAGTATAGATATGTAAATCTGATAAGCCATCAGCCATATCAGGCAATACGACTATATAATCCCCATTATCATTACGCACTACCTTGAGTGTAGAAGCCTCCTTTGTAGTTGATAGTGTCTTTATTTCTTGGAAATCTGACAATAGCGAATAGTTTTCATGACAACTCTTATATTCGTACGCCTGCACCGCAAAATAGTATGTGGTATTTGGTTGCAAATCACCAAATACAGCTTCGTCCATCACACCTGGCATTTCTAATTGTGTTCCTTGCGATACATATTGAATAGTTTTATCCATATGAACTTCAAAACCATCCAATGCGACTCCACCACTCCCCGCTTTGTGGGTATAAGTAAAACGAAATTGTACAAACGCATCTTCTGATGATAGCGCATATTGCTTTACCAAATTTTTCGTGGTATTAATCACACGCAGATTGTCAATTTGTTTCCATGCACCATCAATCGTTTTTCCCTCCAGCAATAAAGTTCCTCCCACCGTTTCTCCATTTTCAAACACATAATTGTTGGAAATCCAAAAACGAAGTGAATCTGGAGCCAATAGATATTCTTTGCTAAGGATATATTCTCCTGTTTGCGTAAATAGTACTGCCTTTTTTGACTCCACCACAATTGATGTGGTATTCACAAAATTAGCAGCCCAGCCTATTTGTGTTATATGCTGCTGCGAGTCAAAGGCATCAAATGTTTCTATATAGGCTTGCGGCTGATCCTGCAAACTAAAGAGCGTTAGGAAATAGGAATCCGCATCTTCCTGCACTTGCCAATGTCCCCTAAACGAATTGGTTGATATATTATCCGGAGGTAATAATTCTGGTTTAGTAATATATACAGGACGAGGAGAATAGCCCGTAACACCCAATTGCTGCATTTTTGAAGAATGAGTACTCTCTATAGTTATGAAACCCGATTTTACATGACACTCTTGACGGTGAGGTGTATGACAAATCATAAGTTCAAAAGTAAATACGCTATCATTTGGAACTGGTTGATAGATCGATGTCTTTTCGTCTCCCCAAGATTGTCCCCCATCTACTGAACATGCAAAATAATCGTTAGTAGCGTAGATTAATAATGTGTCATTAGGCAGATTTCGCACCAAAACTTCCACAAAAGCAGTATCATAGGAATAAGCCCTTCTATCATAGGTTGTTTTCAGCGTTTCGATTGTTTCCGAAGCGAAAAATATGCCATCTACAGAGGGTGGTCCAAAGGAGAAATGAACTGACAAGTCATTCATTTCCTTGATATTTTGTATCTGTTGATCTGTCAGTTGCGTTTTATCATTTAAGATAGGCAACCAAGAATTTACTTTTGCTTTACCAGGAAAAACATCTAAAGCTGTACTTTGAGCAGGATCTCGGTCATACGCTCCAACAATAGCATAACCTAATATATTGCCATTATTGAAAGTATTGCGATTCCATGTGTTGGAATTAAATGTAATATGCGATACCAACAGCCCTGTTGCCACCAATGCTTCTGGATACGCATCCCAACCTACAGCCTGACGATTTTCTAATAAGAAATACTCATTAGGAGAGGGAGACATTGAGGATAGATTGTGGCTACGATTAGCAATTAAGTAAGCAGTATTGCTTTCCAATAAAGGCGCTAAACGATAATCTCCTATTTCTACCAACTGCATAGGTGTCAACCATCCCATAGCAAAACGCTCGAAAGCACTATATGATGGAGGAGTACAGCCATTATTATTATAACTCCCCGAGCACATAATATCCCATGTACCCACCGTATAGCGTGAGGAATTTTGTGTGTCATACAAATCAGGCAAGCCTAATGCATGTCCAAACTCATGACAATAGGTACCAATACCTGCTTGCTGTTTACCACCGCTACCGCGATATTCTGAAATGATAAGGTATTTTGATATACGCTTACCCGAGTAGCGATCAGAATTATATACACCGCTATAATGTGGCCAAATAGAGTTGGCTGGTCCACCTTCTGCTTCATTGTAGCCAGCTACAATCACAGATAGGTTATCAACCTTGCCGTCGTTGTTATTATCGTACAACGCAAAATCCACGCCATCCGCATCTGCTAATTTAGCTGCCTCAGCAATTAACTCATCTACATTTTTATTATGGCTTGATGAGGTGTTACCACCATAATATGCCATAGTTTTGCTAACGGTATAAGGACCATACACATCAAACTGTAAGTCCAATAGAGAATCTGAAGCGTACATAAAATACTCATGTACGGAGCCTGTGCTATTAGCATTTGTACCACCTGCGCCATTGTAAAAATCAGAAAAATTGCCCTGTGGATTATCCATTGTAAAAGATAAATCCGTAAAATTCACTAAAATGACAGGTACTCGAACCACCCCTTGGGATGGAACATCTGAATCCAACATTTCAACTTGAGGAGCGCGTTGCATTGTAGAATGCGTATGGCTTGCCACTCCTACTTCTGTATTAGGTATACGCTCTCCTGTAAGAGTTGTTAAATAGTGATAGTTTTCGTCACCACGAAGATATACCTCTGCCCAAGTGCCATCGGGCAACTGGCATAATACAGGGTCTGGCGTAGCCACAACAGCATACGCAAGATTCACCAAACAAGATAATAATAGTATATAAATAACTCTTCTCATAAATTTCGGCGTGCAAAGGTACAAAAAAAATATGGGATATGCAAGAAAATAGAATAATATTTTTTATAGGAAGGAATAACTATATAATTAGATGAAAGTAAAATTATAGCAGAAGTGTTTAAAAGAAGGAGCCATCGCAATGATGGCTCCCTTGTTTCACAAATGGTTTCTATTAAAAACCCCGCCTATTATACCAACTAAATGGGGATTTTATTTCTTTACCAAAGTATTGCGTTGTTTGAGTTGATTCTCAATGCGCTCAGCAACCTCAGGATAATCAATCTTCATGATAGGAGCATGAATAGGTTCCAACTTACGAGCAGCCTCAGCGGTTGGAAGTTCACCCAATTGGTAAACAACCTCTTCACCCCAGTGCATAACTTGGTCATCGCCCCAAGAGAATTGTGTTTCATCCTCATTTAAAAGCCAGTTACATCCCCACCAGTATTCAGTATTTTCAATTTCACGGAACTTGAGGTAGTTGTAATCCATGCCGCACATGAATGGTGAAATACCCTCAGCGTTCAAAGAGAGCAGACCCTCAGTAACGATACCATCTGGAATATACGAAGAATAGTAAGCACCATCAGGATTTGATTCAGTCACTTGGAATTGCATTGTATTCATAGTAGCACCAGTGATAGAAGTAGAACCAGTACGAGGATCAGCACCTGCATATAACAAAGCAGTATAGAACATATTCACATCACCTTCATTATAATATTGCACAGCCATATCCATATACGCCATATACTCTTCCTCGTTCAATTGGCCAGGAGCACCCACTTGAGCCTCGATACTATCTTCTGGCAATTCAGCAAGAGCCCATTCGCCCAAACAGAATTGTGTACCATGACCTATCTCAGGGTTCAAGTCAGCAGGAGCATAATACATAGGCGCTTTAACGGCGATGTAAGAAGCGAGTTCACCGCCATCCAAATAACCAGACTCATTAACATAGAAGCCATCAGCGCATAACCACAACTCTGCATTAGCCAAGTAGCATACATATTCAGTACTGTCAGATGCAGTGATTGTGTCAATTGGGCAACCTGTAGTATCAATATCCCACACTATAGCTTGAGTGAAAACAAGGCTCTCAAAGTATGTTTTTACCCACACAGAGCAAATAGCTTTGTACTCACCATAGGTAGCGGTGATATTTGCTTTACCATAGCCAACAGCAGTAACAGCACCTTTATCGGTTACAGTAGCTACTGTAGTATCAGAACTTTCCCATGTAATAACAACTGTTTCATCAAGCGTTGCTGTTGTAGGAACAGCTGTCACTTTCAAACGAGCGCCGTCACCTGGAACCATAGATAGTTCAGAAGGAGTTACTGTGATACCTGTCAATTTGTTAGGATCATTTTGTTGCTCACAACCTACTAATGCAAGCACTGCGCATACGAAAAACGCAAAAAATAAACTCTTTTTCATAACTTAAAAAATTTAATAGTTGAACTAATAATGTTATTGTTTTTTAGTTGGTGTCTTATTTATTCTGGTAATTTAGTACCATAGTGTGGATTGTAACTAGTTTCGCTACTTGGGATTTGGAATGTAAACTTGCTTGCAGAGGCATCCATAGCCGAGCCTGCATCCGCAGCATGGTTTCCACCTCTTTTACGACCATTTATCTCAGTCACGGTCTCTGGAGACAAGCGACGGAAAGTTTGCAAAGCATAACCTTCACCCCACATTTCTACACGCCAGTTGTATTCGATTTGTGCCAAGAGGTTAGAGTTGTCTAATCCAGCCACATAATCTGCATAAGCAGTCTGAGCAGCTGTAGTGGTATCCACACGCTGATCAGTAATGCCGCGCAAGTAGTTGATAGCCCCCGTATAATCTTGCAAACGATAAGAAGCCTCCGCTGCAATCAAATGCATACTCTCAATACGCATAAACACATTGTCACTCAACCACTCACGATCAATATCTGCATCTGCTGTAGATGTTGGATTCTTCGCTGAGAAAAATTTTCCATCAGGACAATATTTAAAGGAAGCATTTTTAGAGCCATCGTTGAACCACTTTTTACGGATATCAAAATCAGGAATCTCTTTATATAAATTCTCATCAATAGCCTTAGTGTCACCCGCCCATGCATAGGAATAAGAGTGGATATCAACTTGACCGAAGAACGAAGCCAATCCACCTGCGGTTTCGGTGGTCACATCTTGTCCCCACATCCAAGAATTATCACCCAAGTCATTAAAGCCAGTAGTCAATACATCAGCATTGCTAATCACCTTATACTTTTGGCTATCAATCACTTCTTTAGCGTATTTGAGTGCTTTTTCAAAGTTTGTTCTACCAGAAGGAAGACTTGCGACCGCTTTATTCAGATATGAATACGCTAACAAACCACGCGCCACACTGCCATCTACAGAAAGTTTCGTTGTACGCGTATAAGTATCCGCAAATGCATCAAAATAACTAATAGCCAAAGTCAAATCGCTCTCGACTTGTTGGTAAGCCACTTTCAATGTAGCTACAGGTTGTGCTTCTTCCAGATTATTCTCGTTATAGATCGGACAAACGATTTCATCTTCCCAAGCACCACGCAATTGAGCATTAGTCTTGGCATAAAGATTAATCAGATTACTGTAGCAATATGCACGCATTGTGAGTGCTTGTGCATAATAGCCTGCAATATCTGCTTCTAACAACGAATAGGTTGCTAAGGTGTCGCCATCCAAGATGGTATAATACAATTCATTTTTCTCGTTATATGTATTTGGCAAACCAAACTCAGCCACACGCTTCATGATATCGCTTTGAAGATTCGCGATATTAATTACTTTGTTGATATTACGCAACATACTATAATAGTAGTTCCATACATATCCTGTACGATAGGACGCGGTTTGCCCCATTTCATCCACTTGATACCATCCATAAGTATATGAAGTCAACGCGATATCACCAGAAAGCAAATCGGTAAACAAGTCAATACTGCGTTGTCCAAATAAATCGTGGTCTGAAACGACATACATCATAGAGTAAATACCACGCACTGATCCTTCGAGTGTATTATCCAACAACTCATATTGTGCTTGGGTCAAAGTACTGCCATAAGGTGGTTGATCCAAATAACTTTCAGAGCAAGATGTTGCTGCAAAAGCCATCATCAACATCAATATAAATATATTATTTTTTGTTTTCATAATCTATTGTCCTTTCATTATCAATTAGAATTGGAATTTAACGCCACCCATTATAGTAGAAAGTGGAGTATATTGATATGAATCTGTAGTAGCCGCGAAATCAGCCATTGGGTTGTAACCCTTACGAGCACTCCAGATTGCCAAGTTATCTGCTGATACATAAATATTCAAAGTGTTGAGTTTAATCTTCTCAATCCATTTTTTAGGGAAGGTATAACCTAAGCGAATATTATTGAGCGACAAGAATGAGCTTGATGTCAAGAAGCGTGTGGAACCCATATTAGCATAGCGGTCACCACCATTAGACAAACGAGGAATACCAGCAGCACCTTGATCTGCAATAGCTTGTTTTTGCTCTTCTGTCATCATACGATTCCACGCTCCACGCATATCTATGTGCCAGTTATAACTACCAGCCTTGTCAGAACTCATCAATTGTGCATAGGTGTTATCATATCCCCATCCGCCAATACCATATGAACAAGTCACAGCCAAAGTCACACCATATGCCTCAAGGTCAATACCAAAACCACCAGCAAAGTCAGGAATAGCACTCTTGCCAACATAATCCGACCCCGCATAAGCAGACTCATAACCCTTTACGGTCTCCGTTTGAATATCTGCATTTGGATATTTTTGGCGATATTCATATACATTGCTGATATAGTTGTTTCCATTTTTGCCTGTAGCTTGCAACACATCAGCAGCATTACTTGTACCGAAAGAACCTAAGTTCGCATCGTAGTAGGCAATATACATTGCTTGACCAGTTTCTGCATCTACACCCGCATAGGTAGGCAAGTTCCAATCGTATAAACTATGTCCCACAGTCATACCGCCATTCATAATCATCTCTGTTTCAGATGAGATATAATCTGGTAAAGATTTCACCTTATTGGCATAGTGTGCACCATTAAGACGGATATCCAACTTCACATTACGGGTATCCAATGCGTGTACATTCAATTGAACCTCTACACCTTGGTTCTCTAATTCACCACCATTGAGGTATTCAAAACTATAACCCAACGAAGGAGCCACATAGCGTGGGAACAACATATTGTCGGTCAACTTGTAGAAATAGTCAATTTCAGCAGTCAAATACTTGTGGAAATCAAATTCCAAACCAAGGTCAATCACTTGGCTTCGTTCCCAAGTCAAATCAGGATTACCCTTATATTCCCAAACATACGCCACAGTACCATCTACATACTGAATCGTGTATTGATCTTGATATAAATTCAAATCAATGTTGCTTTGGTTACCCAATACACCCCAACTGAGACGAAGTTTACCATTCTTAATCCAGTCTTTAATTGGTTCCATAAATGTCTCGTTAGTAAACATCCATGTAGCACCCACAGAACCGAAATGCCCCCAACGGTGTCCTTTTGCGAACTTGCTGGATCCATCCGCACGATAGTTAGCAGTTACGCCATAGCGTTCTTTATAGATATAAGATGCTGTAGCAAGATACGATTCTAAAGCCACCGTACTTGTAGCAGAAGTCATACCAGTCATTTGCACCGCGTTACCCCACTCCAATACATTCTCACCACCTTTAACAGCCACATGCGCCATAGCACCATACATTTGCGATGTACGAGTTAGATTACTCTCGTGACCTACCATCACACGAATAGAGTGGTCATCAATCATCTTGTTGTACTCCAACAATTGGTTTGACATGAATGCAAGACGATTAAACTGGGTTTTATCAATGCGTCCAATACCCGCAGCATCGCCGTAATAGGCATTTGTAAACTCTGAATTAGTAGCACCCATATATGTCAAACCAGCATTCACTGTCAGTTTGAGGTCCTTATAGAATTTTACCTCTAACATTCCTGAAGCATTGAAATGGTGTTGCAAAGTATGATCACGATCATACAAAAGTGAGCCTGCAGGGTTAATACCAGAACCGAAACCACGACCAGAACCTTCATGCATACCATAGTCAAACGCCAAACCGCCTGTACGATCATCATGTTTGATAGTGCCATCCTCGTTGTAGAGATATACAGGATAAATAGCAGGCATACCATTCACATATGCAAAACCATTATTCATATTACCATCTTGACCCGCGGCATTCATTGTAGAATATGCATAACTTGCATTCAGGTTACCCTTCAACCATTTCTTTGGTTTGAAATCCACATTACTACGAACTGTAAAACGGTCGTAGTCAGAGCCAATATAATAACCTTCATCTTTCAAGTATCCCAATGATGTATAATATGTAACCTTTTCAGTACCACCCGAAATACGCAAAGTCGCATCAAGTTTTTGACCAACACGGAAGATAGCATCCTCCCAAGAAATCATATTCTCATATCCTGGCTTAATTGTCACATCATCAAAGAATTTACCATCAGGACCTATCAATTGGTTGCCCGCTGCATTCCACAAGTTATAGATAGCAGGAATACCTTTCGCGCTAAACAACATATTGTTTGCATCTTGCAGACGACCATTTTCAGATGCACGACCACTGGCATTATACAATCCCATCCATGCCATCTCTACATATTCTTGCGGGCTGGTAATCACCTCATACATAGGAAGTAAGTGCATATTAGCACCATATTTTACATCCACATCAATCTTGCCTTCCTCGCCAGTATTACCTTTCTTAGTGGTAATCACAACCACACCGTGCGCACCACGAGAACCATAGAGCGAAGTAGCAGTAGCATCTTTCAAGATAGTAGTAGATGCGATATCACCTGGATCAATAGCTGAAATATCACCATCATAAGGCACACCGTCCACCACATACAAAGGAGACGAACCATTAATTGAACCAATTCCACGAACACGAATCGAAGCATTGGTACCAGGCTGACCTGAAGTGGTTACGACTTGCACACCAGCAACCTCACCAGCCAAAGCTTTGGAAATCTCAGTTGGGCTTTTATTCTCGATTGTCTCTGCATTAACTGCTTGAGCAGAACCAGCGAAACTACCTTTAGACACATTACCATAACCAGTAACGACAACCTCTTGAATCATCTCGGTAGCCTCATGAAGCACCACCTTCACATACGATTGAATTGGTACCTCTTGGGTCTTCATACCCACAAAACTAACAACTAATACCTTAGCGTCATCAGCGACCTCCAAAACGAACTCGCCATCATAGTCAGAAATTGTACCAACAGACGAACCCTTCACCATTACACTCGCACCAATAACTGGCTCGTTGTTAGCATCCAAGACTACTCCGCTAACTTGTTTCGCAGCCAACATCGAAAGACTTACGAAACCTAAAACCAAAAGCGTAAAAATCTTTTTCATTATTTATGTATTTTTGAATTGATATACTAATATCCTTTTCCGCACCAACCAAAAATCTACTACTATTTCAGCAAAGATACGAAAAAGTCGTGCAAAATTACAACTTTTTTTCGAAATATGCAAATATTTCTCTCAAAAAATACAAAAAAATATGTTTTATAGCATATTTATCAACAGCCAAATAGAAAAAACTGCACTTAT
>JAZNRY010000095.1:0-18391 GCA_045590995.1 Paludibacteraceae bacterium
AGTTTGTTCTCGGCAAAGACTTCGGACTTGCTGATGAGGTTCATGATGGTGGACTTGCCCACATTGGTATAGCCCACGAGTGCCACGCGCACCATCTTGCCACGGTTCTGGCGTTGGGTAGCCATCTGGCGATCGATCTTCTTGAGCTCTTCGCGTAGCAACGCAATACGCTGTCCGATGATTCGTTTGTCTGCCTCAATCTGCGTTTCGCCCATACCACGGCTGGTGGTACCACCACCGCGCTGACGGTCCAAGTGCGACCACATGCGGGTCAGACGGGGTAGCATATATTGCAGGTGAGCCATCTCCACCTGTGTCTTGGCGTAGGAGGTCTGCGCACGATGGAGGAAGATTTCCAGAATGAGGATGGTGCGGTCAATGACACGCACTGGCTGTTTGTGATTGTCCTTAATCTCGTTCTGGTTGTGTGCATTGAGCGCTTTCTCTATGTTGCGCAGTTGGCGAGGCGAGAGTTCGTCATCAAAGATGACCATGTCGATAAAGTCATCTGTGTCAGCCAGTTGCTGCACATATTGGTTGATCTCTTGCAGTTTTCCTTCGCCTACATAAGTGGATGTGTTGGGATAGTCCAAGCGTTGTACAAAACGCTTGACGCAGTTGGTATTATTGGTGTCGGCGAGGAACGCCAACTCGTCCAAGTATTCTTTTGTTCTCTCTTCGTTTTGGTTGGGAGTGATGAGTCCCACCAAAACAGCATTCAGTTTGCCCATAAAGTGTCGTGTAGTCTATCGTATTCTAAAAACATGCAAAGATACTATTTTATTTTCATTCCTACAACAATTTTCTTGAACTTTCGTCAAAATATAGCGTATTTCTTATTTCTTCTATTGCCTTTGTTCGAAAAAAGCGTTTGGGACTTGTATATGTCCGATTTTTTTTGTAACTTTGCGCCCAAATTTAATTTGGGCGATTATGATAGAGATTTTGAAATATTGCTTACCCGCACTGTGTGTGCTGTTGGCAACATGGCTTGTGATGCACAAATTTTATAAAAGTGAAGCAGAAAAACGCCTTTGGGAACTCAAACGCCTTTCGCAGAAAGAGATTTCTCCGCTTCGTATGCGGGCATACGAGCGCTTGGCACTTTTATTGGAGCGCACTACGCCAGAGCATCTGTTGGTGGAACTCAATTTGGGCGAGATGACAATCTTGCAGGTACAACAGCACTTGATGCGTACCATTCGCGTGGAGTATGACCATAATCTCAGCCAACAGGTGTATGTGAGCGATGAGGTGTGGCAACTCATACTGTCGGCGCGCGATCAGATGGTGGCGTTCATCAATAGCATGGCGCAGCAGATGCCTCCAGAAAGTTCTGCGCTCGACTATGCCAAGGTGTTAATCACTGCTTTTGCATCTAATGGTCAGACTGCTAATGGTCAAGCTATGCAGGCTTTGCGCGATGAAGCACGATCACTGCTCTAATGGGAGAAGGATGAAAATAACTATTCGTCATACCATATTTCTTGTTTGTCTGCTGGCATTATTGGGAGCGTGTACTTCGGACTCCACTTGCCGTAAGGACATGACGGTTAATGCTATTATGACCTTGCAGGCGGATTCGCTGAACGCGCAAGGGCATTCGGTGAAATACACCACATGGGATAGCATTACTGTGCAGGCAATAGACAATGATGCCTATATCCTCTACAACAACAAGAATATAAAGCAGATTCCTCTGTTCTTGCGCCCAGACACTACAATCACGGCATTTTTGATGACCTTTCACGAGCAAACCGATACCCTCTTTGTGGAGCATACACCGCGCCAGTATTTCGTGAGTTTGGCATGCGGTTGTGCTATTTATCATACTATTACCGCCGCCTGGTCTTCCGATACGCGTGTAGATAGCGTGCAAATCATCAACGCCAGCGTGGAGAACGCTGTGCAGGAAAATCTGCGTATTTACTTGCATGAATAGCCGTCTGTTGTTCATATTATCCCTATTGTTTCTCGTGTCGCGCGCGAGCGCTGAGGATGCTGTCGGTGCACCCGTGCAACCAAAGGTATATGCTGACACTGCCATTTATCAAGGTATGAGTATCAAACTGGATATTGCCATGCCTATCCTCGAATTGGCACGCTCGGCGGGCAAGGTGCAAGATTATGAGATGGCGCTCAATGTGCGCTTGGCAAAGCGATTCTACCCTACATTGGAGTTGGGATACGCGATTGCAGATGTCACTGCCGATGGCGGACATTATAGCGGACAAGGTGGTTTTATGCGATTGGGCATGGACCTTAGTGCGCTGAAGAAAGGGGTAGGGGAGAACTGTCTGATGGTCGGTTTGCGTTTTGCAGGAGCGTATCAGGGCTTTCAAGTCACTGATGTGCCTGTGTATGGCGACTATTGGCCAATGCCCAATACGAACTACTACAACCAGCACAAGTTCGACTGTTGGGGTGAGATTGTCGCAGGCTGCCAAGTGCAGATATGGAAAGGATTTCAGATGGGATGGTATGTGCGCATGAAACTGCTTTTCACCCGTACCGATAAACAGGGCGATGCACTACCCGCCTATCTGCCTGGCTTCGGCTACCGCAATGACACCAATTGGGGAATTAACTATTTCCTTGGATATAAATTTTAACCACACCAACACAATACTACACAGCCCGCTTGCGGGCACTACACAACGCTAAACAACACAACAATATACAATCATGAATTCAAATCAACTAATGACACGAGCAGCCGATAATATTCGTATCCTCGCTGCGGCAATGGTCGAGAAGGCCAAGAGTGGACACCCAGGTGGCTCAATGAGTGGAGCAGACTTCGTTCAAGTGCTTTACTCAGAGTTCCTTATCCATGACCCAGAGAACCCATGTTGGGAGGCGCGCGACCGTTTCTTCCTTGACCCTGGTCACATGTCACCTATGCTCTATGCACAACTCTGCATGACGGGACATTTTGCCATGGACGAACTCAAGCAGCTTCGCCAATGGGGTAGTGTCACTCCGGGTCACCCTGAGCGTAATGTGGAGCGTGGCATCGAGAATACCTCTGGTCCTCTTGGTCAAGGTCATACTTTCGCAGTAGGTGCGGCTATCGCAGCGAAATGGTTCAATGCTCGTTATGGCGAAATCCACAACCCAACGATATATGCTTTTATCTCTGATGGCGGTATCCAAGAGGAGATCAGCCAAGGTGCAGGTCGTATGGCGGGCCACCTCAAGCTCGATAACCTCATCATGTACTACGACTCCAACGAGATTCAGCTCTCTACCTTTTGCAACGAGGTCTCTTCCGAGAATGTAGCCATGAAGTATGAGGCATGGGGTTGGTATGTACAAGATATCGATGGTCACGATCCTGATGCTATTCGCCAAGCCATCATCAACGCACAAAACGAAAAGAATCGCCCATCGCTCATTATCGGTCATACCTCTATGGGTAAAGGTTGCGTGAATGCCGAAGGCGAGAGTTGGGAGGGCAAGACTTCTACCCACGGTCAACCACTCAGCAAGTCAGGTGCTTCGTTCGAAGCTACCGTCAAGAACCTCGGTGGCGATCCAGAGAACCCATTCCAAATCTTCCCAGACGTACAAGCGCTCTACGACAAACGCGCTGAAGAACTGCGCGAAATAACCAACCAACGCTATGCTGCTTACCACGAGTGGGCAACCGCTAACCCATTGGCTGCCAACGAGTATGAGACTTTTATGCGTGGCGAAGCACCTTGCGTGGACTGGAGCGAAATCATGCAAAAGCAAAATGTGGCGACCCGTGCTGCGTCTGCTAATGTATTGGCTTATCTATCAGAGCATGTCGGCAACATGATTGTATCCTCCGCCGACCTTTGCAACTCCGACAAGACAGACGGTTTCCTCAAACATACCCACGTCATCACCCCTAACGATTTCACTGGTCGTTTCCTGCAAGCAGGTGTCAGCGAACTAACCATGGCTTGCGTCTGCATCGGTATGGCACTCCACGGTGGTATCATTCCTGCCTGCGGAACATTCTTTGTTTTCTCTGATTATATGAAACCTGCCATCCGTATGGCTGCCCTCATGGAGATTCAGATGATGTTCGTATGGAGCCACGATGCTTTCCGTGTAGGCGAGGATGGTCCTACTCACGAGCCAGTAGAGCAAGAGGCACAAATCCGCCTCATGGAGAAACTGCACAACCACTCTGGCCGTCCAAGCGTGATGGTACTTCGTCCTGCTGATGCAGAGGAGACTACCGCTGCATGGAAGATGGCAATGGAGAATATCTATACCCCAACTGCCCTTATCCTTTCTCGCCAAGATGTTACCTCTGTGCCTAATACCTCAGAGGCTGGCGTAAAGAAAGGTGCGTATATCGTGAGCCAAGATGAGAACCCACAAGTGGTGATGCTGGCTTCAGGTAGCGAAGTTTCTACCCTCATGGCAGGTGCCGAACTCCTTCGTGCAGAGGGTATCCGTTTGCAGATTGTCAGCGTACCTTCCGAGGCAATCTTCCGCCAACAAAGCAAGGAGTACCAAGCTGAGGTGCTTCCACAAGGTGTAACTCGCTTTGGTTTGACCGCAGGCTTGCCATGTAACCTCGAAGGCCTCGTAGGCGAACATGGCACTGTATGGGGACTCAACTCCTTCGGCTTCTCTGCTCCATACAAAGTGCTCGACGAGAAACTCGGCTTCACCGCCCAGAATGTCTATGAGCAAGTGAAGAAGTTGCTGTAATAGGCCTATTTATGCCTATTAATAATCCCAAAAAGCCCCAAGTTGAAGGAAGCGTGCTATGTCCTACTAACCGATGGAAGACCTTACTCTTCTACCAGAAAGCGAACACGCTCTTTCAACTGACGGTGGTCTTTTGCGAACGGTTCCTGCCGAAATACGGCGACCGTACGGTAGACCAGATGATACAGGCAGCGCGTTCCGGCAAGCAAAATATCATCGAAGGCTCCGAGCAGTGCTTCCGAGCAAAACAAAAAAGGAGAAAATGACATCCATGAAAAGTTTAAAAGATAAATTATTAGAGTTTGCCAATAAGGATCATAGTTCGGAACCCCAATTATCAAAGGCTTTTTCAGAACTAGCACCGTACTTTTTGTATGGTGGGTATATTCATGTGCTTAACAGGTATCGCATTTATATCCAGCGTGTTGAATTCTATTTCCATAGTGAACAACCGAACGGAATCAAAGATGATATAGTTTACCATAGAGACAATTATCATATTAAAGCAAAACTCCCCTATTTTACTCCTATAACCTTTCATGCTCACGCTTCGGGTTATGACATAGCATTTGAAAATCCCGATAAAGAGTATAGAGCATCTGTTCTTATACGCGCCTATGAAGTATATGATGAGGCGCAAAAAGAATATCTCAAAGTAGAGAATAGCCAATTTGTATATACCCAAGAACCATTTACAAACACACAATCGACTTACTTGTACGATATCCTTAATGGTTTTGGCGATGCAGGCTCTATCCTTTGGACAGATAACAAATCTCTTTTGTTTGATAACCATGAAGAGCTGAAAGTCGAAAAGCGAAAAGGCGTATATCTCGGAGAAAAATGGTCTAAAGATATATATGCAGAACCACGAGAACGCAAATGGAGCTTTTCAAGAAAAGAATTTATTAAGATTTTATAATTTTAGAGGACATAAGTCCTCTTTTTTATTGTTAATATCTTCTGCCAAACTTTTAACAATTTTTAACGGAAAATATTCTATTTCCCGCGAAAAAACATATACCTTTGCACCGAAAAGTTATTTACTGATTTATTAACCAATTAAATGCAAAATTATGTTACACGATTCGCAGACAGATTTAGTATTTATACCGATGGCTATTCGGTATCATTTTCCTCGTTTGTACAGAAGCCTGATTGCTGCTTTTCGGAAAGCACACATCAAGTGTTGGGAAATACCATATACAAGTGATAAAACACATTTATGGGTGCGCGACTGGATGCCTATTACAGTAGATAAGAAAGGCGACATTGCGCAGTTCCGCTACGACCCAGACTATCTGCGCGCACCTCGTTACGAGAAGTACAAACCAGACATGGTGCCTATTTGGGATGACATGGAAATAACTCCGTTTCGGTATGAAGACATTATTCTTGACGGAGGCAATGTGCTCACGGACAAAAACGGTTGCGTTTTTATGACGGATAAAATCTTTCTGGAAAATCCGAGCTATCCACGCAAACTACTTCTCGCTAATCTCAAGAAAGCACTCAATGCACGCTCCATTAAGATAGTGCATTGGGACAAGTCTGACATCTATGGCCATGTGGACGGGATGATGGCAATAGCTGACGATGGTTCGCTCATTACAGACCTTAGTTGGGAATACCTCAATTTCCTCCGCGTAGGAAACAATATCTTCATGGCGCAACTCGGTAAACCGTCTGACGCGCCTGCAGTCAAGCGCATTCAGGAGGCATTCCCTGACTGTGAGGTTTATCCTATTAAATACACGCAGTCGCTCACGCGACTTGGGGGAGGTCTGCACTGCGCAACTTGGAACACCTTGGGATACGGTTATCAAAATGCAAAGTATTTTTAAGCCTTCCAAGCGGCATCCGTTCAATCCTTTCGATGACGACGCATTCACGGAAGAACGGTTGCGTGCAGTCCTGGAGCACGAATTGAAACATGAGCTTTTAGAAGATGAATGGCAGTCAATCAATAAACCTTTCTACATGTATTGGAATGATTTATATCTCATGGAAAGAAACTTCTCTCCCAATGACATGTTTGAAGCGATAAAGAAAAATCTGAAATTAAAGAATAGTCCTTATTTTCAAACGGACAAGGAGTTGACTAATGTTGTAGATATTCTTACAACATATATGATGCATGTGCCAAGACTCATCCTTCCGGAAAATACAGATTACAATCCCCATAAAGCATACATTCCTACAAAAGTCATGCTTCTCCATTTCAAGGACACAATTGCCACGCTCACATCTTTCAGCGTTGATTTTGTGCATGTGACTAGAGATGTTAATGATGAAATTGCTTACACAAGAGATGTTGTAGCAGAAGCATCTCAAGCTTTAAATCGTAATGACGGAACAATTTATGTACTTCGATTTCGGAAGTGCGATAAGCGTAGAATTTGCCCGTATCGGTACACATTGATAGCAAGTGTAGGATGGACGAAACATGTTCGGATTATATTCTACGACAATGCACCTGAATTATATGATTTACTTATTTCGTGCTTTGAAAATATTGTATCTAGTATCAATTTCTATGAAAACTATCGAGAAGGTGACTGTAATTTCGATGAAAAACCCGATTCAGAAGGAGATGCATCCGATTTACCCTTTTAGTCTCAAGCCCGAGTACATCGATGAAATGACTGTCGATGCAGAAACCGAGACCAAACACAAAGCCGGTTGTGTTTGGAAACTGCTTGGCTCTCGTTATACTCAGTCCCAATTGGAAAGATATTGTACTCTATACGGTGTTACTACCGAGCAGGCTCTGCAATGGAAGAGGTATTGGATATAATTGTACCATCTCTGATAGTAGCGCGAGAGTGGCTTGAGAGTGGCTGTTTGACTGCTACAATTTGGCGAGTGGAACAACCACTGAAATCTTAATAATCGTATACCTTTCAACTTCCTTCCAAAAACCTTCCAAACAGCATATCTCGCGCCACTCTTGCGCTTCTTTTAGGCATATATTGGTATAATGTCCAAATCTTAATAATCGGGTTTATGTAACATTTTTGTTAAGATTGGGCTTTCTAAAAAAGTTAACTAAAATGTATCGATTTTCTTGTATAAGTCAAAAATAAGTAGTACCTTTGCACTCGATTTTTTTAAAACAATATTTTATGTTTCACAAATTTACAGTTCCATAGTAGGAAGAGATGCGAAAAACGAGTTTTTTCATTTGGGCAAAGTGTGTCTTTAATGACATGAAGTCAACCTTTTATCATATTGGCAGTTCTGCCAATATAGACAGGTTTGTAGATATTCTATCCCGTTCGGGAATTTACAAGATCAAGTCGCTACGCTCTATAGCATTTTATCATATCCTGCACAGCAGTATATACGCGACACAGATGTCATTTTTTCAGCGCAGAGCAAATATTCTATTTCAGCAACACGCGCTTCCGCTTCATCTAAACATTTTATGTTAAATGGTTGTCGATCCTACTGAGGGGATCGACTAATAGCCTTTGTATATATGTCATTAGGCACTCATGTAGTGTCTTATGCGCTGTGGCTTTTCTGACCATTTTGGTCTTGTTTAATCATATTTATTAACCTTTAAACAATTAAAAACAAAAATGAAAAAAACTTTATTTTTGGTACTCGTAATGGTACTATCTAGTGTGTTAGGTTCTAACTCTTTTGCAGCAGATCGCGCTCATACACTCAAGGTGTATAATTGGGCGGATTATGTCTCGATGGATGTACTAGATGAATTTCCCGATTGGTATTACGAACAGACTGGCGAGCAAGTAGAGGTATTGCTTCAAACTTTTGACATCAATGAAGCTATGTTAGCGGAGATTGAGGTTGGACATGAAGATTATGATGTTATCTGTCCCTCCGAATATATTATTGAACGCATGTTACGTAATCAGCTGTTGCAACCCATTAATAAGGATTTTGGCAGTACGCCAGATTATACAACTAGTGTCTCATCTTTTGCCGTAGAAAAATTCCAACAAATGGCACCAGATAGCACCACCTTTGTGGCAGATTACGCTGTTGGCTACATGTGGGGTACTACAGGATTTATATATAATCCTTCTTTAGTGAGCAAAAGCGAAATACTATCGATAGGCTGTCTTAATGACGAGAAATTTCGTGGTAAAATTCTGATGAAAGATGCCTTTCGCGACATATACTCATTGTTCGTATTATATGTGTATCAAGATGAGATTAATCGCGGAGAAGTTACTAGAGACGAATTAGTGGCGAATGTTACTGAGGAGCGTATTCAACGCGTGGAAGAGTTTATCCTAAGTATGAAAGATAATATCGCAGGATGGGAAGTTGATTTTGGCAAAGAAGAGATGATTAAAGGTCGTGCTTGGATTAATGTTAGTTGGTCAGGAGATGCGAACTGGGCTATTGATGAAGCTGCACAAGTAGGTGTAACTCTGGATTATATCCTTCCTAAAGAGGGAAGCAGCGTGTGGTTTGATGGATGGTGTATTCCTATCTACGCTAAAAACACTAAGGCAGCCAGTTACTTTATCAACTACATGTGTATGCCTCAGAATGCAATTCGCAACATGGAAGAAGTGGGTTATGTAAGTGTCATATCTTCCCCAGAAGTCCTCGCTTGGGCAAACGACGAAAACATTCATGAAACTGTTGACCTAACTTACTTCTTTGGAAAAGATGCTGAAGCAGTACATGCTAACAAAGTTCTATATCCTGATCAGTCAGTTATTGAATATTGCTCGCTCATGCATGATTGTGGGGATATGACGGAACCAATGTTGGCTATGTGGTCGCGTGTGAAAGGAGATAACTTGAGCATCGGCATGCTGATTTTTATTGTGATTGCATTGGTGATGAGTGTGATTTTTTGTGTTCTGAAAGTACTTTCAAAGAAGAATCAAAAAAGAGTGTATTCGAAAAAGAATAGTAATAAGAAAAACACAACCACAAAAATGTTACTAACGATTGGGCTTTCATGGATAAGTATTGCAGCCTTCCCTAATGCTGCATCTGCAGAAGAATATGAAAATAACATAGGTATCTCTATCGAGGCAGGTGCAGAACTCCTCCGTGCAGAGGGTGTGCGCCTCCAAATCGTGAGTGTACCTTCAGAGGCTATCTTCCGCCAACAAAGCAAGGAGTACCAAGCTGAGGTGCTTCCACAAGGTGTAACTCGCTTTGGTTTGACCGCAGGCTTGCCATGCAACCTAGAGGGTCTTGTAGGCGAGCACGGTACCGTTTGGGGACTCAACTCCTTCGGCTTCTCCGCACCATACAAAGTGCTTGATGAGAAACTCGGCTTCACCGCACAAAATGTGTACGACCAAGTGAAGAAGTTGCTCTAATAAGTAATCACATCGCAAAGGCGATTGGTTTAATGCTCGGCGTTCATTCGCCGAGCATTTTTTGTCTTGTGCAAAAAGTACTTTTATTAAGATTCCCTTCCCTTGTTCCTTCCCAATCTGCCTCGGGCTAAAAACCAAAGATGAACCAAAGAAGAACCAAGGAACGACCAAAGAACTCCGAATCACCAAAAAGTGCTGTTTATTAAGATTGCCTTCTCTTTTCCCTCTCTTATACCTTGCCTTCTGCCACCGACCGAACACCGACAGACGACCGAGAGAAGAGCGCATCAACTTCCCGCCTATAAAAAGTGCTGTTTCTTAAGATTGCTCCCTAAAATAGTTGACTGCCTTCCTAAAAAAGTTGACTAATTTACTAAAAATGTTTCCTTTCTTTGTTTATTAATCCCGAATCGTATTCGGGGTAAATCCTAGCCTATAAACTATAATCTTTTAACTTTCTCCTTAAAACATTTGCGTATGTCATAAAAAAACACTACCTTTGCACCCAAAATCACTTTCCAAATAATAAAAAAAATACAATTTGGAAAGCGAATTATCTATAAAAACAAGTATACACACATGAAAATCATTGAACGTAAGAGCTACTTAAAAAGCCTACAAAATGTACGACTTACACCTGATATAAAAGTCGTTACAGGAGTTCGACGCGCTGGCAAATCTGAACTTATCCGCACATATATGGGATGGCTGAAAAAACATGATAAGAAAGCCAATATCATTTTTGTGGATTATACTTTGCTATCAGCAGAACCTTTGCAAGAATATCATGCTTTGCATGATTACATTGAGCAGAACTATCGCTCAAATAAAAATAATTATGTCTTTATTGATGAGGTGCAGTTCTGCAAGAAATTCGAGTTAGCCATCAACAGTCTACATGCTTCTGGCAAATATGACATCTATATTACTGGCTCGAATGCCTTTCTGTTAGGTTCAGATTTGGCAACTTTGTTTACTGGTCGTGTAATGACTCTTAAAGTCTTTCCGTTTAGTTTTGCCGAATATCGAACCTATTTCGGCGAGCAAGAAATCCAATCTCAGTTCGACCAATATGTGCAAGATGGCGGCTTCTCTGGTGCTTATGTATATTCCACGCAAGCGGAAAAAACAAATTATATACGCGAAGTCTTCCAAACAATCGTAGAGCGTGACATTATTCAGCGGTATAAACTTTCCGATGCATTTCTATTAAATAAGATTGCCGAGTATCTTATGGGAAATGTTAGTAATACTACTTCCGCAAGGAGTGTTACAGGTGTTTTGCAAACAGAGCAGATGAACACCAATCATGTGACCGTTAGGAATTATATGGATTATTTATGCCGTACATTTTTATTCTATCAGGTTAAACGATATGATATTCAGGGGAAAGAGTATTTGCGTATGATGGATAAGTTTTATCTTGTTGATAGTGGTATTCGTTATGCTATATTGGGAACGCGTAATATGGACTATGGACGGATCTATGAGAATATCGTTGCATTGGAACTATTGCGACGTGGTTATACGATATATGTGGGTAAACTATACCAAAAGGAAGTAGATTTTGTAGCAATGCGTGGCTCAGAGAAGATATATATACAGGTGAGTGATAATATCACTTCTCCCGAAACATTTGAAAGAGAGTACACTCCATTGTTGCAAATAAAAGATGTCTATCCAAAATTCATCATTGCTCGTACTCGTGTACCTCAATATGATTACCAAGGAATCCAAATTATTGATCTTGCAGAATGGCTAACTAATAACATAGAGTAAATGGGACTATGAAGACATTGTAATATATATTTCCAAATGCTAGTTTAATATAACGTTCGCCCCCTGCCATTTATGCTAAAATCGCATAAATGGCATTTTTTATTTGCTCAATTCAAAAAAATGTATTACCTTTGCACCGTGAACCTGCGCCGAGGGGTGTCTGACATCAGCGGCGGAGGGTAGCAGACATATTGAAAAGGCGTTTATTAGCGCTCTGTTCTGATGTTATGAAACTTCGCAACTTTCACAATCAGTTTCGGAACTTAGCAACGATAGATGTCCTACGGGATATAGATTATCCCTCTTGTGCCTATTTGGTATGTATTTTGCGTAAATATGTATGCGCACACGCGTACCTTAACTATTGTAGCACGAGAGTATATTTTATATTCGGCGTGGGCTTCGCGTTGTTGTTCTAAACTGATAGGCAATGCGAAGGCCTCATAACGTGGAACGACAGCAGTCGGAATCCACGTTTTTTTGTATGCCTACCGTTATCCATGAGTAACTTCTCCTTTCGTGGGCAAGGTATTCTCAGGACCTCAAGGTATGGGGAGAAGTTATTTATGGATTTAATAGCAGATTGCAAAAGAACCAACAAGAACCAATATGTATCTTGCTCATCCCATAGAAAAGCAGTACCTTTGCAAACTCGAATAAAATGAATAAGGAGAAAACCGAAAAGCCTTGATAAAAGTGAGTAGGTATCATTAAAAAAAACAAAAAAAATGAAACGAAAAAAAAATGTTATTGGAACACTTGTGTTCCTGAGTTTGTTACTATTGTCAGCTTGTAGTAACAATGGAAATGGTCCAGTGGAAGATGTACTTTCAAAAAAAGTCTATTCTCGTGTAGTTAGTACATATGACGGTGTAGGTGATTTTTACAATGGTGTGTCAGTCGTAAGAATTACAGATGAGAAATATGATTCAAAATATGGTGCAATCAACACTAAAGGAGAAGTTGTTATTCCAATTGAATACGATGAAGTCAATAATTGCCATGAAGGAAGGTGTATCGTACGAGTTGGAGGCTCGTTCTCAGGAAAATATGGCGTAGTAGATGCTACGGGAAAAGTAATAGTAGCTCCAACTTCCAACTATAGTAAAATTGAGGATTTTGAAAATGGTTTGGCTGTTGTTAAGGACGCTAAATCAGATTTGTATGGTTATATTAATCTCCATGGAGAAGTGTCTATTCCTTTGACCTATAAGTATGCATATTCTTTTTCGGAGGATCTTGCATGTGTAAAAGTGAAAGCCAACAAATATGGTTACATCAATGAAAAAGGCGATGTCATTATTCCAATGGGATTTGATGATGCTGAATCATTCTCAGAGGGTTTAGCTGTCGTTGAAAAAGCAAACAAAGAAATGGTGATAGATAAAAACGGTGAGATTATATATACTCTACCTAAAAATCAAGCATTCTATAGTACTGGGTATCATAATGGACTGATTTGTGTTGTAAAAGACCGAGATGGTGATTGGTGGAGTGATGAAGATCAAAGATGTGGCTATCTTGATACTAAGGGAGAGGTAGTGATTGATTTTATATATGATGATGCAGACGACTTTGAAGATGGAATCGCGTATGTAGAAAAAAATAACAGGGACTTCTGCATTAATACCAAAGGCGAAGAAGTGGAATGTGAATAATAATCGGATAAAATGTTTAACAACCTAATTAACAAAACAATGAAGAAATTTTTATTAATGATTGCATGTGCTGCTCTTATGTGTGCATGTGGAGGTAAAACCTCGTCTTCCAAACAGCCTACTGATGAGGCGAAATCTTTAGAAGCATCGACTCTCACGCTTCGTGGTAAGCATGCTAATTTGTTCAAAGTATCGGCGGACACTTATAAAGTCATGCTGGTGCAAGCAAATGATGGTTGGCAAGTACGCATTAAAGTTCCTATAACTTTAAAAACAGAGTTTAAGCAACTTAAAGATTACAAAAAATACGAACGCGAATTGTCATCAGTTTATGGTAATTTATTAAATGTTAGTGAAGTAGAACTAGAATCTTTGGATTTAGATGAGAGCGAATGGGATGTCCTTTTGCAAGAAGGTGCAGAAACAGAAACCTCTATTACAGGAAAAACATGGAGTTACAAGAGTTATTCTTACGAAGATGCTAAAAGCATATACGATAGAGTAGCTGCGGTTGAACTTACAGGTATTGAGTTGGAAGAGGCTGAAGAAACAACTTCATCTAGTTTGTTTGATGAAGAAACGGAGCAAGCGTTGGATGATGCTATGGAGTTATTAGAAGCCGAAGCAGAATTACTTAATGCTCTTGGTGGATTGTTATAATTAAAAATAATGAGTAATCTTATAGGCTTACTCTCAAAAAAATATTTATTAACTTTCAAAATTTAAATTTTATGGAAAATCAAAAACAAAATGCACCTTATGCAGTAGCAGCATTGGTACTTGGAATTTGTTCTTTATTGTTCGGCTGTTTCTTTGTCGGACTTGTTTGTGGAGTTGTTGGTCTTGTGTTAGCAAACAAAGGACTTACTGTTTATAATACCAATCCCAATGTTTACAATGGATACGGCATGTTGAAAGCAGGTAAGGTGACTTCAATCCTGGGTGTCATCTTTGGATCAATTTATGTATTGTATTATATCATCGCAGTAGCGATCCTCGGCTCTGTTGGCTTTGCATGGCTTGAGTGGTTGGATTTGTTTTAAATTCAATGGATACAATTTCCCTTTTGCCATGTGCATATAAGCAATTATTTGGAATCAGTTGTCCACTATGCGGTTTCCAAAGGTCAATGCTCTTGTTGTACAAAGGGGAAGTATGGGAAAGCATCTGTCAATTTCCTATTTGGCTTATCATGCTTTTATGGGTAATTTGTTTCATAGCATTTGTTCTTGCTGGTAAGAGGAAATTATTTTTGTCAAATAGCTGGTCATGGACGATACTATTAATTTCATTATTTGCCAATGCTATCTATCAAAATTTATTTTGGTAATGATGTTTTCCCCTTAATAAAATAACGATTTAAAACTACTTCATTATGAAACTAAAATCAATTATTGTTGTAGCAATGGTAGCCTTTTTGGCTTCATGCACTAACCCTGAATCCCTTCTTAAAAGTTATGAAAAAGCTTGTGAAGCTGGTAATGCAGTAAAAGCAGCACAAGTTTTGGAGGATATGGAAAAGAAATATCCAGAAGATACTGATTGGACTGAAGACCAAATGGAGCGTATTATTGAAGCAAGTGCCACTCTTGCGGAAAAGCAAACAGAAGATGCTTTGAAGGCTCTGGAATCTTTGGGTGGGTTAGGATTATAATTCCCCACATAAAAATAAAATAAGAGGGTGTATCCATTGTTGATACCCCTCTTGTTTTTTTGCGAATGCTAACTCATATCTTCGCGAACAGACAAGAAAAATTAATGCCACTACTATAATATAAATAAGCGCCAGATATGCTACTGTGATCACGACATGGTCCCTAGCCTAGGAAAACTTGAGAGAGCTAATTAAACCTTCGGCACAACTTTCGGCACGCGAAAAAAATAACAAAAAAATCACCCAAGCGGGAGGCGTTGGTAATCAACACCTTCTGCTTGCTTAATATATATCCCTTCATCGTAGTTAAAATCAAACTCAGAACTAAAAATGCAGCAGATGTACATTTTTTTACAAAAACATTTGCTCAACTCAGAATAAATCACTATCTTTGCAGCGAAAAAAGTATATCAGCAAGAATTAAATCATAAATAGTTTTATGGAATACAATTTCAGTGAAATAGAAAAGAAATGGCAAGCCGAATGGGCTAAGGCTGGTACTTACCGCGTAAGTAACCAAAGCGACAAAAAGCCATTTTATGTGCTCGATATGTTCCCTTACCCATCGGGCGCAGGTTTGCACGTAGGTCACCCTCTAGGTTATATCGCTAGCGATATCTACAGTCGTTACAAACGCCTACAGGGCTTTAATGTCCTCCACCCAATGGGCTTTGACTCCTATGGTCTGCCTGCGGAGCAATATGCTATCCAAACAGGTCAACACCCAGAGAAAACAACCATGGAGAATATCGCTCACTATATCGAGCAACTCCAAAAGATTGGTTTCAACTACGACTGGGATCGCGAGGTAAAGACTTGCAACCCTGACTTCTACAAGTGGACACAATGGGCATTCATCCAAATGTTCAACTCCTACTTCGATACCTCTTTGCAAAAGGCGCAACCTATCAGTAAGTTGATTGAGAAGTTTGAGCAAACTGACCCAACATGGGCAACTCTCTCCGAGAAAGAGCAACAAGAGCGCCTCATGAACTACCGTATCGCCTATTTGGCTGATACCAAAGTAAACTGGTGCCCACAACTCGGTTGCGTACTTGCCAACGACGAAGTGAGCGAAGGCCTTTCTGTTCGTGGAGGCTATCCTGTAGAGCAACGCGTCATGCGCCAATGGAACCTCCGCGTGAGTGCCTATGCACCACGCCTGCTCCAAGGCCTTGATACCGTGGATTGGACCGACTCCCTCAAGGAAACCCAACGCAACTGGATCGGCCGTAGCGAAGGTGCTGAGATGCGCTTTGCTATCAAGGGTCAAGATGAACCATTCACTATCTTCACCACCCGCGCAGATACTGTCTATGGTGTGACTTTCATGGTGCTTGCACCAGAGAGCGAGTATGTGGCTCGTGTGACTACCGAGGAACAAAAAGCAGAGGTAGAGGCATACCTTCAAATGGTAAAGAACCGTACCGAGCGTGAGCGTATTGCTGACCGCCGTGTGACGGGTGTTTTCACAGGTTCGTATGCCATCAATCCACTCACCAAAGCCGAGATACCTATCTACATAAGTGATTATGTACTTAGCGGTTACGGTACAGGCGCCATCATGGCTGTACCTGCACACGATAGTCGTGACTATGCGTTCGCTAAGCACTTCAACTTGCCTATTATCCCACTCATCGAGGGCGCCGATGTCAGTGAGCAGAGCTTCGATGCCAAAGAGGGCGTAATGATCAATTCGGGCTTCCTCAACGGCATGCAAGTGAAAGACGCTATCCAAGCGATGAAGGAGCATATCACCAACACAGGCCTCGGTCGCGTGAAAGTGAACTACCGCCTCCGCGATGCGGTATTTAGTCGCCAACGCTACTGGGGCGAACCATTCCCTGTATATTACAAGGATGGTATGCCATACATGCTCCCAGAAGAGTGTTTGCCACTCCTCTTGCCTGAGGTTTCTGACTTCAAACCTACCACCACCGGCGAGCCACCTCTCGGCAATGCCGACCTTTGGGCATGGGACGAGAAGAACAACCAAGTAGTCTCTAAGTCGCTGATTGATAATGTATCAGTCTTCCCACTCGAACTCTGCACCATGCCTGGTTTCGCAGGTTCATCTGCGTACTACCTCCGCTATATGGACAACCACAACGATGCTGCGCTTGTGGGCAAAGAGGCCAACGACTACTGGCGTCAAGTCAACCTCTATATCGGTGGTACAGAGCACGCTACTGGTCACCTCATCTATAGCCGTTTCTGGAATAAGTTCCTCTTCGACCTCGGCTATATCTGCGAGGACGAGCCATTCCGCAAACTCATCAACCAAGGTATGATTCAAGGTCGCTCCAACTTCGTCTATCGCTATATTGGCGAAGGTGCAACGGGCAACCTCTTTATCAGCTACAATCTCATCGACAACCCAGAGTACAAAGATAAAGTACAACCTATCCACGTGAATGTGAATATCGTCAAGAACGATGTACTCGATATTGATGCCTTCCGCAACTGGATGCCTGAGTTTAAGAACGCACAATTTGTCTTTGCAGACGGCACTTCCGTAGAGGATAATCCATATATCGGCACGCCAATGGCTCCAAAGCAATACATCTGCGGTTGGGCAGTGGAGAAGATGTCCAAGTCTATGTTCAATGTCGTGAACCCAGACGATGTGGTGGCTAAGTATGGTGCTGATACACTGCGCCTTTACGAGATGTTCCTCGGCCCTCTCGAGATGTCCAAACCTTGGGACACCAACGGTATTGATGGCGTACACCGCTTCTTGCGTAAGTGGTGGAATATGTTCGAGACCCTCTCCAACGACGAACCAACAGCAGAGGAATTGCGCAGCCTTCATAAGCTCATCAAGAAGATCACTTGGGATATTGAGAACTTCTCGTTCAACACTTCTATCCCTGCCTTCATGATTGCGCAAAACGAGTTGCAAGCCCTCAAGTGCAACAAGGTAGCTATTCTCAAGACTTTTGCTATCTTGCTTGCTCCATACGCTCCTCACATTGCAGAGGAGGCATGGCATCTCTGTGGCGAAACAGGTTCTGTTTGCCACGCAGAGTGGCCAGCGTGCAACGAAGCGTATTTGGTTGAAGCAACGCAGAAGTACCCTGTTCAGTTCAATGGTAAAGTGCGCTTTACGATTGAGGTAGCTAAGGACACTCCACGCGAGGAGGTTGAGAAGATTGTCATGGCTCACGAACTGACCGCTAAACAATTGAACGGCTCCGCTCCAAAGAAAGTCATCGTTGTCCCAGGCCGCATCGTGAACATCGTAATGTAAGGTTACACCTTATATATAATATAGAAAATGCACTCCC
>JAZNRY010000096.1:0-2275 GCA_045590995.1 Paludibacteraceae bacterium
GTAGAGGAGAATGAGGACGAAACCAATCACGAAGCTCCAAAGACCATCGTGAATAGCCACTTGACCGAGTGATGGACCTACTACATCCTCTTGGATAATGCGTGCAGGCGCAGGCATCTTACCTGAGTTCAAGGTGTTAGCCAAGTCTTTTGCCTCTTCTACGGTGAAGTTACCAGTGATTTGTGAGCTACCACCAGCAATCTCGTTTTGTACAGTTGGGAAACTATATACATAGCCGTCCAATACGATAGCGATAGATTTGCCGATATTATCGCGTGTGATGCGTTGCCAATCGCGCGCACCTTCTGCGTTCATGGTCATACTTACATTAGCGTAAGCAGATGTTTGACCGAAGTCAGCGCGAGCGTCAGTAATCACATCACCTTCCAACGATGGACGACCGCTGGTTTGAGATTTCAGCGCTATCAATTGGTAGTATGCCTCTGCCTCATCAATTGCCTTCACGGTCCAGCACAAGCGCAACTCGCGTGGGAGAAGCGACTTAGCGGTTTGTGATTGGAGCATAGCCATCACCTTAGCGGTGTCAGTATAGTGTGCAGTACCTACTACAGGACCTTGATAAGGTTGACCTGTTGGGCTAACAGATGGTTGCAATTGGGCGAACAATGGATTTGCCTTCTTGTACTCCTCATATGCTGCCTCTTGGTCTGCCTCTGCTTGTGCCAAGCTATCTGCTGCCAAATCCTCTACTAAAGCGTCCAAATCATCAGCCTCAGCTTTTGCCTCCTCTTTTACAGGAGCAGCCTCTGTCTGAGCAGCCTCGGTGCTGGCGTTTTGAGCAGCAAACTCATTGTTGATTTGAGAGAGTTGTGGCAAGATTTCTGCCAAGTCATAGGTCTCCCAGAACTCCAAGTTTGCAGAACCCTGCAAGAGTTTACGAACGCGTTCTGGCTCCTTGATACCTGGCAACTCAATCAAGATACGACCTGTTTGGCTCAACTTTTGGATGTTTGGTTGTACCACGCCAAAGCGGTCAATACGAGTACGCAATACATTGAATGAGTTATCGATCGCACCCTGAACCTCCTCTGTCACTACTTTCTCCACCTCTTGGTTGGTAGAGTTCAAGCTTACCTTATCACGGAGCTCAAAAGTAGAGAATACAGATGCCAATTGAGCATTTGGATTAAGTTCATAGAATGACTCGAAGAAAAGGGTCAAGAAATCCGAACCCGATGTTTTTTGTTTCTCTTGTGCCAAAGCGATAGCATTATTGAAGTCATCTGTTGTGTTGTGACCGCTCAATGCGCGGATAATCTCTGGAACAGAAACCTCCATTGTTACATTCATACCACCCTTGAGGTCAAGACCAAGGTTGATCTCTTTCTCGCGGCACTCTTTCAATGTGTAGCCAAACCACACCTTCTCACCAGCAATAGAGTCCAAATATTGGTACTCTTTTGCACCATCACCTTGAGCATATTCTGCTGCTTTGTTGTCGTAGTGATTTGTCACCACAGAGAATGACAAATAGAACGCGCTCACCAAAGCCAAGCACACTGCCAAAGTAATAACAAGTCCTTTGTTTTGCATAATTTTAATTTAGTTTTATTGTTAGTATTTTTTATTCTGCTATCTATTTCGCGCACGCGCAACATGCCACGCACAAAATAGGGCGCAAAATTACTAAAAAAAACGCATATACGCAAGCAAATACACAAAAATATCATATTTTTTGTCAAAAAGTGTGAAAATATTTGGTCATGTCAAAAAAAAGCAGTACCTTTGCAGCGCAATTCAGAAATGAGTTGATAATATCGCGGAGTAGAGCAGTGGTAGCTCGTCAGGCTCATAACCTGAAGGTCGGTGGTTCGATCCCGCCCTCCGCAACCAAAAAAACGAAAAATAACGAGAGAAGAAGTGGCTATGTCACTTCTTCTTTTTTTATGCGCATAAACACGGATCGATTATTAATCGTTTATTAGTGATAAGTTAGTGATAAATTAGTGATAAGTTAGTTATTCCTATCACCCAAGAATCACTTTTATTACCATTCGGTCAAAAAAAAAAGGGATTTATATACTTGTTGACACTTACATGAGATCCCTTGAGCGCGGCAGGGAGTGCGGGGTCCCCGAAAAAGTTCGTGACTTTTTGGGGTGCTTTTGATTGCCGCGCAAGTTGTCGGTGTTGTCGTTATAAAAAATGGGATTTATATATCAGTTGACACTTACATGAGATTCCTTGAGCGCGGCAGGGAGTTGATTGCCGCGCAAGTTGTCGGTGTTGTCGTTATAAAAAAAGGGATTTATAT
>JAZNRY010000097.1:0-24324 GCA_045590995.1 Paludibacteraceae bacterium
CGTGGCACCAACATTGTGCCACGGCAAGGAAGATGAAGCAACAAACATTTTGCACTACCAAAATTGTTGGGGAACCATATACCGCCACGAGTTATTGCAACGGCGAATGGAACGAATGAAACGAATCTGAAAACTGAAAGGTGAAAGGGGATATATGGTGCTTGATGGTATTTGCAGGGTATGCTTCTCCCATAGGGATCTAAAGATAGGGGTATTCATGGGGTATTCGCAGAGTATTCGTAGAGTATTCACGGGGTATTCATATGTATCGGTTATGTGTCGGTTATGTATCGGTTATGTATCGGTTATCTATCGGAACAGACACGGAGGTGGGAGGGCGACAGTTACGGGATAATTTCGTTGAAAGAAATAGAAACTCCTGCTCGCTGCGCTCACGAAATCTTAATAAATCTTTTTACAATGCGACCTATAGCATACTGCGTACTCCGTAATGAATTGCAGCCGTCTCCTCACATCGCCTTGAGCGATGCTCGTGCGACTAAATCTTAAGTAAATGTGGCGGGAATAACACAAAGTGTCAACTGATATATAAATCCCATTTTTTATAACGACAATACCATACAACTTGCGCTCGAATCGTATGGCAAAGCCGATCGTTCGAACGAAGGGAGATAAGAACTTCCTGCCGCGCTCTGGGGATTCAACTAAACCAGTGAAAACTGAAAAGGAGAGTGAGAACGACAACAGAGACAACCATCCCGTGACACCAACATTGTGCCACGGCAAGGAATATGACGCAACAAAAATTTTGCACCACCAAAATTGTAGAAAATTAACCAAAATTATTAGGGAACTTAGGCGAAATCGTGGAACGGAGAAGAGAATCGAATCTTCGATTTAAGCGATTGGAGGTTTTGAGAATAATAAAATACATAACCCAGATGCCCAAAAAGGCGGTTTATTTGCGATTTGAGCGCATTTCGCGAAAAAAGGCTCAGCGGCTATTGCGTATGTCAAAAAAAAGTAGTAACTTTGCAGTCGCTTTGTGCGCGCTCGCGAAATTGATTTGTAACAACAATTACAACAACATTGTCCAACAACTATTCCGCGCAAAACAACACATTGCGCGGCAAGGGATGTGGTTAAGACAATACCGACAATAGAAGTGACAATAAAAATCAATTCGTAAACACGGGGTGGGAATGACGACAACATAGACAACAATTCCGTGGCACCAACATTGTGCCACGGCAAGGAATATGAAACAACAAAAATTTTGCACTACCAAAATTATAGAAAATTATAGAAAATTAGGAAAAATTATTTTGTGGATTTTTTAAGAACGACAATAGTGACAATGTTGCGCTCGAATCAATACTCCTCGAGCGCTCAGGAAATATAATCAACAACAAAGAAAAGTGCGTTGGAATATGTGGAACTGAAAGAAAAGGAACTAAACCAAAAACATAACAAGAACAGAAAATAATAAAAATACAAAATACAATGGAAGAATTGAATCAACAAGTAGAACAACAAGAGAAGTATGATGGTTCGAGCATTCAAGTGCTCGAGGGTCTGGAGGCAGTGCGTAAACGCCCTGCGATGTATATCGGCGACATCTCGCTGAAAGGTTTGCACCACTTGGTTTACGAGGTGGTGGACAACTCTATTGACGAGGCGTTGGCTGGATTTTGTAGCAACATTGAGGTGACAATCAACGAGGATAACTCCATCACCGTTCAAGATAACGGTCGTGGTATCCCTGTAGATATGCACCCAAAAGAGAAAAAGAGCGCACTTGAAGTCGTGATGACCGTATTGCACGCCGGTGGTAAGTTCAACAAAGACAGTTACAAAGTGTCGGGTGGTCTTCACGGTGTGGGTGTGAGCTGCGTGAACGCGCTCTCCACCAAGTTGCATGTAGAGGTGCGCCGCGACGGCAAAATCCATGCGCAAGACTACGCCAAAGGTAAACCATTGGCTCCTGTAAGCGTAATCGGTACCTACAACGAGGGCGAAGGTACAGGTACTCGCGTACAGTTCTGGCCTGACGGCAGTATCTTCACCGAGACCGTTTACCACTACGAGATCCTTGCTAACCGTATGCGCGAGTTGGCATACCTGAACGCTGGTGTGCGCATCACCTTGACCGACATGCGCGAGAAGAACGAAGACGGCAGCTTCAAAGGCGAGGTGTTCTATTCAGAGGAAGGATTGAGCGAGTTCGTTCGTTACATCGACGGTACCCGCACACCGCTGATTAGTGAGGTTATTCACCTCAACACCGAGAAATATGGTACGCCAGTAGAGGTGGCAATCCTCTATAACACCGATTTCAACGAGAATGTACATAGCTATGTAAACAATATCAACACCATTGAAGGTGGTACGCATGTGGCAGGTTTCCGCGCAGCCTTGACTCGCGTTATGAAGAAATACGCCGATGAGAGCAAGATGTTGGAGAAAGCCAAGCTGAAAGACAAAGACGGCAATGCGAACATTGATGCCAACGACTTCCGCGAGGGTTTGACCGCTATCATCAGCGTGAAGGTGGCAGAGCCACAGTTCGAGGGTCAGACGAAGACCAAGTTGGGTAACTCGGAGGTGGCAGGTATGGTGTCGTCCGCTGTGAGCGAGGCATTGACCAACTACTTGGAAGAGCACCCAGATGATGCAAAGAAGATTGTAGAGAAAGTAATCTTGGCAGCCCAAGCGCGTATTGCAGCTCGCAACGCTCGTCAGAGTGTACTCAGAAAATCGCCTCTCGGCGGTGGTGGCTTGCCCGGAAAGTTGGCAGACTGCGAGAGCAAGGATGCTGCAGAGTGCGAGTTGTTCCTCGTGGAGGGAGATTCTGCGGGTGGTACCGCTAAGACTGGTCGCGACCGTAAGATTCAAGCCATTCTGCCATTGCGCGGAAAGATCTTGAATGTGGAGAAAGCCATGGAACACAAGGTGTTTGAGAGTGAGGAGGTAAGAAATATCTTCACTGCATTGGGCATCACTTTTGGTACAGAGGACGACCCTAAAGCGTTGAACCTGAGCAAACTGCGCTATCACAAAGTAATCATCATGGCCGATGCCGATGTGGACGGTGCGCATATTGCTACGCTGATTATGACCCTCTTCTTCCGTCATATGAAAGAGATCATTGAGCAAGGTCACTTGTATATCGCTATGGCACCACTCTACTTGTGCAGCAAAGGCACATACAAAGAGTATTGCTGGAACGACCAACAGCGTTTGGACTTCATCATGAAGCATTGCGGCGGCGATGAGAAACTGGTGAAGACACAACGCTACAAAGGTCTTGGTGAGATGTCGGATGAGCAATTGTGGGAGACTACAATGGACCCAGAGCGTCGATTGTTGAAACAAGTGACTATCGAAAATGCTGCCGAAGCAGATCGCACGATTGCCATGCTCATGGGTGACGATGTGGCTCCTCGCCGTGAGTTCATAGAGAAGAACGCTACTTACGCGAAGATTGATGCGTGATCCAGTTTAAGGTTTAAGGATGAAGGTAGCTGTTTATTGTAGTGCGAAGGACCGTATCCCCGAGGAGTATTTGGCTCTCGGTGATGTGCTGGGCAAGTGGATTGCCGAGGCTGGACACACCCTGGTATATGGCGGCGCCACAGGCGGACTGATGACACGCGTGAGCAATGCAGCGAAAGTTGTCGGCGGAGAGGTGGTGGGAGTTATCCCACAGCGTATCATTCAAGCCAAACGCATGGCGGACAATTGCGATACGCTCTACGAGGTGGCAAACATGAGTGAACGCAAACAGAAAATGCGCGAGTTGGCAGATTGTTTCGTTTGTTTGCCCGGCAGTTATGGCACCATGGACGAGATGATGGATGTGGTGGCAAGTGGTACGGTAGATGAACATCGCAAACCCTGCTTTGTGCTGAATTATCAAGGGTTTTATGAGGGACTCAAACTGCAAGCCAAACACATGCGTAAACTCACATTCCTACCGCAAGAAGAGCAATACGCTCCACAATTCGTGGATACAATAGAAGAATTGATAGACAAACTAAAAGGAATAAAACTTAAAAAATAACATACTTATGCAAACGGTAAAAATGCTTAGTACTAAGTCGTTCGAGCAATGGCTGCAAGAACAAGCGCAGATAGTTGTGCGATATCGCAAAGTAGAAAAAAGCGACCTCTTGGCAGAATATAACACCCTAAAAGAGGTGGTGGAGTCGGCTGAATTTCAAGCCAAAAAGACCAAACTTACTACTACTCGCTACGCAGATACACAAGAGGGTAGCACGATGGCGTTGTACAAACAACTCAGTTGGAACACATCGGTTGTTCTCTATAAATTGCTCAAGAAAGAAGCATGGAAAGAAAAACCAGAAGTGGTGCAATACTTGGAATTAACAGCGCAAATTCAGACGCCTGAGTTTCAACAAGCCAATGCCTTTTGGAAGAATCCGAAACGCTGGTTTACTACGCCTGAAAGCCAACAAGAGAAACGCTACAACGAATTGGTAAAACATGCAGACATCGTATTTTTCTTCCAACATACAGAGAAAGAGATTGCGGAATTAGAGAGCTATAAGATGCTGTGGGCTGCGGAGTTTGAGACTGCACAAATGTCCAATGCTTGGCAGACAGGCTTTCTATACCCAAGCAAGGAATTCAAAGCCGACCATTCGCATGTAAGCGAGCAACAAGCCTATACGCAAGGTCGCAATACCCAAGTTGCTAATCGCGTGCTGACTATTTCTACCAAAAAAGAGAAAACTACTGCGCCTGCTTGGCACCCTACTAAGGGTATGATTATGCATGACTTTGCCTACACCAGTGATATTTGGCATACCGCAGAAGCTGTAGCGCCTAAAGCGGGTGTGTTGCAAGCCAAAGTGCGTTGCTCTGGTAAAGCCAAACATCTGTTGTGTTTGACCTCCGCCAATGCGAAAAAAGCATTGAATATCTTGGGCGAACAACCGATGAAAGGTGAACTAATCTACACGCTCGTTTGGAACGAGAAAGAGGTGGTGAACTATGTGAATAATCAAGAGGTTTCGCGCAGTCAAAACCCATTGGCAGGCGAAGCATTGCACTTGCTTGTTCGCAGTTATATCCCAGAGAATCAAAAAGCGGGAGCTGGTCAGTTGGATATTGATTGGGTGCGTATTTATACAAAGTAATTGGGATACCGGAAGCTGGAAGCCGGAAGCCGGATGCCGGGAGCCATAAAAATTAAAGGATTATGTTTCTCATAGCAGGACCTTGTGCCATAGAAAGTCGTGATATAGTGATGCACACGGCGGAAACGCTGAAGCAGGTGTGCGAGCGACTGGGTGTGACCTTGTATTTCAAGTCGTCCTACGACAAAGCCAACCGCACGAGCATGTCGGAGCGCGGTGTGGGAATGGAAGAGGGATTGAAGATTCTACAAGAGGTCAAAACGAGTTTTGATTTGCCCATCCTGACGGATGTACATGAGTCGTGGCAATGTGCTCCTGTGGCAGAGGTGGCGGATGTGTTGCAAATACCTGCTTTCCTCTCTCGCCAAACCGACCTATTGGTGGCGGCAGCGAAGACGGGCAAGATTGTGAATGTGAAGAAAGGGCAGTTTATGGCACCATGGGACATGCGTGGCGCGATAGACAAGATAGAAAAGGCGAAAGGCGAAAAAGCAGGAATTTGGCTCACCGAACGCGGTTCGAGCTTTGGCTATGGCAATATCGTGGTAGATATGACCTCGCTGGTAAAGATGCGCGAATATGGCTATCCAGTGGTATTTGATGCTACCCATGCGGTGCAACAACCCAGTAGCCAGTTGGGAGTTACTGGCGGAAACAGAGCTATGGTACCCCATTTGATGCGTGCTGCATTGGCAGTGGGAGTGGATGGCTTGTTTTTGGAGGTACACCCTAATCCTGAAGAGGCGATTTCCGATGCTGCCAACCAAGTACGATTAAGCGATATACAAACGGTTTTGGAGCAAGCAATTGCTATTGATCAATTAACACAACAATTTCAAAGCGCAGAATAATGACTCACGCAGAAAGAGCAAAACAAATATTTACAGATGAGATTTGCGAGTTGCAACGCTTGCGTGACTCCATCAATGGTGATTTTGACCGAGTGATCGAAGTGTTGTATGCTTGCCAAGGCAAGGTGGTGGTGTTAGGTATCGGTAAGACGGGCATCATAGGGCATAAGATGGCTGCATCTTTTGCATCGACAGGTACACCATCTATCTTTGTGAATGTAGCAGAAGCTATGCATGGCGACTTGGGTATGATAAGCAAAGATGATGTGGTGATTTTGGTAAGCAATAGCGGCGAGACCAGCGAAATCCTAAACGCCATAGACCCTATTCATCGTATAGGCTGTACGATAGTGGCATTGACAGGCAATCTCCAATCGCCATTGGCTTTGCGTGCGGACTATGCCTTGTCTGTGCATGTGGATAGCGAAGTATGTCCGTTGGGTTTGGCTCCTACCACTTCCACTACTGCTACGCTACTCATGGGAGATGCTATGATGGTTTGTCTGATGGAACTGCGTCAGTTCAAGGCAGAAAACTTTGCATTGTATCATCCTGGTGGCGCATTGGGCAGAAAACTGTTGGGACGGGTGAAGAACTTCATGTCCACCAATGTACCTCGTGTGCAACTGAATACTTGTTTTCGTGATGTGGTGTGTGAGATGACCGATAAACATCTGGGAATGACAATGGTCTATAATCAACTGCAACCTATGGGACAATGTGTGGGTATCATCACCGATGGTGATGTGCGTCGTGCTATACAACGCTATAATGATGTGCAAATCACCGCTGAGCAGGTAATGACACCTTCCTATAAGAAGATTTGTCAAGATGCCCTTCTGACGGATGCGTTGGCTATAATGGATAAGCATAATATCACCACGCTGGCAGTGACCGAAACACCCGAGACCGCAACTATCATTGGTATTATCTCTATTCACCATATCATTGATTTCAACTAAATTGTAATTTGTCAAATCGTAAGTCACAATGGTTATTCACCTTCCTATACATATGGATTCAAAGCAGGTAGCAATGCTTGCGAACGAGGTCAATGCACTCTGTGTGCGTAAGCCCTCGTGTTATGTCTTCGTGACTCCTTCTTCAGTCCAAACATTACCAGAGGTGCTGCGTGGTGTGGCTACAGACTATTGGGTTTTGCCCACCGATATGCAGTTGTCTTCTCGCACATACCATTCCGCTACCCATAGTATTGCGATGGGAGACTCGTATATAGGCGGGGATGGTCGCTATCAATGGATGATTGCAGGTCCATGTGCTGTGGAGAGTAGAGAACAGATTGAGGCTTCTTGTCAAATGCTGCAACAGCAGGGCATTCGTGTGCTGCGTGCAGGTTGCTATAAGCCCCGCACTTCGCCCTATACCTTTCGCGGATTGGGCGAAGATGGTCTGAAACTGCTTGCGGAGATGCGTGATAAGTATGGTATGCTGATTGCCACCGAGATGCGGGATGCTTCGCATGCCGACAAGGTGATAGCGTATGCCGACATTGTGCAAATAGGTGCAAAGGCAATGTATGATCACGGGTTACTCACCGCAGCGGGACAATCAGGAAAGCCCGTTATTTTGAAGCGTGGTTTTGGCTCTACATTGCAAGAACTGGTCAATGCGGCTGATTTTATTATGAGTTGCGGCAACGAACAAGTCATTCTTTGCGAACGCGGTATTCGCAGCTTTGAGACCAACACGCGTTTTACTCTTGACCTTTGTGGCGTAGCGTGGTTGAAAGAGCATTGCAACTTGCCGATTATTGTAGACCCCAGCCACGCAATGGGCTATTCGTATGGTATTCCTACTTTGGCCCGTGCTTGTACAGCGATGGGGGTAGATGGCTTATTGATAGAAACGCATCCATGCCCGTCATGTGCGCGAAGCGATGCGCCACAACAACTCAACCATGAGCAGTTTGCTCAGATGTATGCATCGTTGCAACCTATCGCTCAAGCAGTCGGAAAAACCTTGCGTTAAGATGAATTGACATGTAAAAATGTATCGAATGTTGCATATGTCAGAAAAAAGTTGTACCTTTGCCCAAATTTTCGTAGTAGAAACCCATCTAAAACCATAATAATATATGAAAATCTTACAAGAACTCACTGCTGTTAGGTTGTTGCAACTGAAAGCCATTAAGTTTCAGCCCAAAAATCCATTCGTTTGGGCAAATGGTTGGACCGCACCGATGTATTGCGATGATAGAAAAGTATTGTCCTATCCTAAAATGCGGGATTTTATTCGACTGGAGTTGGCACGCGTAATCTCAGAAATGTATCCTGATGCAGACATCATAGCTGGTGTCGCCACCAATGCTATCGCACATGGTGTACTCGTTGCAGAGCAACTGAGCATGCCTTTCGTATATGTACACCCACAACCAAAAGATCATGGTTTGGAGAATCAAATCGAAGGCGACCTGAGACCAAGGCAAAGTGTGGTGATTGTGGAAAACCAAGTGAATACTGGCGAAAATATCGTCAAAGTGATTGAAGCTATTCGAAACAATGGCTGTAAAGTGCTTGGAGTGGTAACAATCTTCGACTATCAGTTCGCTGCCACAAGCAAGAAACTGGAAAAAATGGATGTGACACTCACCTCCTTGACAAACATAGAAACTGTATTGCGACATGCATCTGCAATGGAGTTTATTGATGAAGAACAGAAATCTATCATACAACAATGGCAGAAAAATCCTGCCCAATGGGAGAAATAACACAATGGCAGCAACCAAATACGAAAGCAAAATAGGACAAATACCCCACGAAGACAAGGTGGTGTATGCTGTGCTGAGCAATCTGGAAAACTTGCAACGATTCAGCGAGATGATTCCCAAAGACAAAGTGAAAGAAATGGAAATCACCGCCGACTGTATTCGCATCAAAATAGATGGAATGGCGCAGAAATTCACCATTCGCATTGTGGAGAAAGAGGAGTATAAAACCATAAAGTTCGGGGTAGATAACCTACCTATGGACATTAATATGTGGATTCAACTCAAACAAATGGCAGAGCAAGATACCCGCATCAAACTCACCATTAAGGCTGATATACCAATGATGTTCCGTATGATGTTCGAAAAGAAACTACAGCAAGGACTTGACCAAGCGGTAGATATGCTTTGCCAAGTGCCTTATAATCAGTGGGCATAACCACTATGCAAACCGCTAAACAATTCTACAATTATGGGAAATAAGAAAAGAAAAAAACGAATTCGTATTCACCGTGAGGGGCGTAGTTTGATAGCAATGCTAACTTTATTGATATTTGCTATCAATGTACCTATGTTTATGTACATGCCTACATGGTTGAGTGCTATCACGCTACTATTGACAGCTACATTATTGGTGTTTGTAACCTATTTCTTCCGCAATCCAACGCGTATAGTGGAGGTTAGTGATGGCAATTTGCTCATTGCTCCTGCGGATGGTAGAATAGTAGTAATAGAACCCACTGTGGAGCAGGAGTATTTCCACGAAAAGCGTTTGCAGGTGAGCATCTTCATGTCGCCATTTAATGTGCATGCTAACTGGTATCCCATTGAAGGAACGGTATTGTTGTCAGAGCATCAAGATGGTCGTCATCAAGGCGCATGGTTGCCTAAGTCCAGCACCGAAAACGAACGCTCGTTGGTGGTGATTGAAACGGCATCGAAAGTGCAACTGGCTATTCGCCAAATAGCGGGTGCGATGGCACGCCGCATCGTAACCTACTCTAAACCAGGACATCGTGCGCAACGCAACGAACACTTTGGTTTCATCAAGTTTGGCTCGCGCGTTGATTTGTACTTGCCACTGGATACGGAGATTTATGTGAAAGTGGGCGAAGCTGTAATAGGCAATGAAACCGTGATAGGAAGATTAAATTAATTTATAAAGTTTAAAGGCGAGAATATGGAAAAGTTTGAACAACTCTTTGCGGAATATCCCTGCATATTGACCGATGAATTAGTAAAGAAAAATACTGCGGACATTTTAGCAAATCATAAAGAAGAAAATAATACCCGAGAGGTGTGGATGCAATGTCTTCATCAGATAGACCTCACCACGCTCAATGGTGATGACACAACAGAAAAGGTGGCTACTATGGCTCAGAAGGTAAATGACTTTGATGGTCACTTCCTCGGTGTGCCTAATGTAGCAGCAATGTGCGTGTACCCTGCTTTGGTGGAAACTGCCAAAGAGGTGCTGACCGAACCTATCGGCATAGCTGCAGTGGCTGCGGGATTCCCAGCTTCGCAAACATTCATCGAAGTGAAAGTGGCAGAAGCTGCTATGGCAGTGGCAGCAGGCGCAACAGAGATTGACATTGTAATCTCTATTGGCAAATTCCTTGAAGGTAACTACCAAGAGGTATATGACGAGATTTCCGAAATAAAAGCCGCTATTCGCGATGCACACTTGAAGGTGATTCTGGAGACAGGTGCGCTTAAGACTGCGGAGAACATTTACAAAGCCAGTATCTTGGCTATGGCTGCGGGAGCCGATTTTATCAAGACTTCTACAGGCAAGATAGCTGTGAATGCGACACCTGAAGCCACCTATATCATGTGCCACGCCATCAAGGATTGGCACGCTAAGACGGGACAAAAAGTATGTTACAAGCCTGCGGGCGGTGTTAGTACCACCGACGAGGCGGTGCAACACTATACTTTGGTGAAAGAGATTCTTGGTGAACAATGGCTCAATAATGAGTCGTTCCGCTTTGGCGCCAGCCGCTTGGCAAACAACCTGCTCACGAGTATCATGGGCGAGGATGTGAAGTACTTTTAGGCGATAAGGCGAGAGGCTAAAGGTTAGAGATTAAAGGCGGGGAGTATGGCAAAGATTATATCGAAACGATTCTTCTCTGAGAATGTGGCGGAGCTTGTATTGGAAGCTCCGCTGATTGCGAATAGTCGTCGCGCTGGTCACTTTGTGATGGTGCGTGTGGATGAACATAGCGAACGCATGCCACTCACTATTGCTGATGCGGATAGGGAACGCGGTACTATCACGCTGGTGGTGCAACGCATAGGTGTGAGTAGTAGCAAACTGGTGGCACTTGAGGCGGGCGATGAAGTGGCTAACTTGGTAGGACCATTGGGCAAAGCCACCTCCATTAAGCAATTCGGTACAGTAGTCTGTGCTTGCGGCGGCGTGGGCGCAGCACCTATGTTGCCTATCGCACGCGCCCTCAAGGAGGCTGGCAACCGCGTCATCACCGTATTGGCAGCCCGTACAGCGGAACTCATCATTCTGCGTGAGCAGTTGGCTGCGGTGTCGGACGAATTGATCATCATGACCGATGATGGTTCATTAGGGCAAAAGGGATTAGTGACCATGGGTGTGGAGCAAGTCATTCAGCGCGAGCAGGTGGATAAATGCATCACGATTGGTCCTGCTATCATGATGAAGTTTGTGGCACTGACCACAAAGAAATACGATATTCCTACTGAAGCCAGTCTGAACACCATCATGGTGGACGGTACAGGTATGTGCGGTGCGTGCCGTGTGACAGTAGGTGGCAAGACGAAGTTCGTCTGCGTGGACGGTCCAGAGTTTGATGCTCATGCCGTGGATTTCGATGAGATGTTATCCCGTTTACGACAATACACTACGGAGGAAAGAGGAGCATATGAAGAATATCAACACCATAGTGAGGCAGAGGTAGTTCCATCGTCAAATCGAACACAAGAGGAAACAAAGAACGCGGATGCAACAGTAGTAGTACCATTTACAGGAAAAGCAAAAGACAGAGTTGCTATTCCACGCGTAAAGATGCCAGAACTGGCACCCGAAGTGCGTGTTCAGTCCTTATATGAAGAGGTGAACCAAGGTTTGACTATGAAACAAGCCATCACTGAAGCACATCGCTGCTTGGATTGCAAGAATCCTACTTGTGTGAAGGGTTGTCCTGTGAATATCAATATCCCTGGTTTTATCAAGCAACTGGAGATTGGCAATATATTAGGTGCCGCAGCAGTGATTCAACAGAGCAGCACGCTGCCTGCTGTATGCGGACGCGTATGCCCACAAGAGAAACAATGCGAGGCGCAATGTATCCATGTGAAAATGGGCAAGGAAGCGGTGGCTATAGGTTATCTGGAGCGCTTTGTGGCGGATAATGTAGCGAAGAGCCAGCCTACCCCCGCTCTCTCCCTAAAAGGAGGGGAGTTAGGTGATGAGGCTAAAGGCGAGAGAATAGCAGTGGTGGGTAGTGGTCCTGCAGGTTTGGCTTTTGCTGGTGATATGGCTAAGTTGGGCTACCAAGTGACGGTGTTTGAGGCATTACACGAGGTGGGTGGCGTATTGCGCTATGGTATCCCAGAGTTTCGTTTGCCCAATGCCGTTGTGGACCGTGAGATAGAGGGCTTGCGCCGATTGGGTGTGAACTTCCTATGCGATACGATTATTGGTAAGACACTGACCATAGAGGACTTGCAAGCGCAAGGCTACAAGGGTATCTTTGTTGGTAGCGGAGCAGGATTGCCACGCTTCATGAATATCCCAGGCGAGAACCTCAACGGTGTGATGTCGTGCAACGAGTACCTCACGCGTGTGAACCTCATGGGCGCTGCCGCACAAGATAATGATACACCACTACTGCGTGCGAAGACCGTGATGGTGGTTGGAGGTGGAAATACGGCTATGGATGCTGTGCGAACAGCCAAACGATTGGGAGCAGAGCGTGCCATCATCGTATATCGTCGTAGCGAGGAGGAGATGCCCGCCCGCGTGGAGGAAGTGCGCCATGCCAAAGAAGAGGACATTGAGTTTATGACCCTGCATAACCCCATCGAGTATCACGCGAATGAACAAGGGCGCGTAGCAGAAGCAGTGCTGCAAGTAATGACTTTGGGCGAGCCCGATGAGTCAGGACGCCGTAGTCCTGTAGCCGTAGAAGGAAAGACCGTCACGCTGCCTGTGGATTTGGTTATCGTGAGCGTGGGCGTGAGTCCAAACCCATTGATTCCATCGACCGTAGCGGGCTTGGAGATATCCAAGAAAGGAACAATTGTGGTCAATGAGCAGATGCAATCGTCATTGCCTATGCTATTTGCAGGCGGAGATATTGTTCGAGGTGGTGCTACCGTTATCCTTGCTATGGCTGACGGCAGAAAAGCAGCGCAAGCCATGCATGCGTATTTAGGTGGGTGTTAGATTGCCCTAACGGGCTGAAGATCGCCACTTCGTGGCTGAAGATTGGCGCAGAGCGCCTTGAAGATAGGTTAAAGGTGAGAGGTGAGAGTGGAGAGGTATTCTTGTTCGCTTTGACCGGGAGTGGGGTGGAACTCTGCTTTGGATAGCAAACCTAATACGGATAAATCCATAATCGTGCTGTAGCCACTACGCACGATTATTTTTTTTGCTTGCAGCATGAGCGGTACCAGTTGTTCATCCTTCATATGCGGCACCAGCGTTACTGCACCTATTTGCGTGGTAGTGGCAGGACCGCCTATTTTTCCTCGAACGATTAAGACTGGCTGTGTACTATCTTTGAAACGGTCGATGAGTGATTGCTCAAACAATGTGCGTTGGGGCTCTAATCCCGAGAGAATGGCGAGAATGGGGTGTTCGGCTTCCGGCTTCTGGAGACCAGTTGGTTTTTCCGGATGCCGGCTTCCAGACTCCAAATTACTAAATCGCGATAGCGGCCCGATGTACTTGGCATGGCGGTCGAAACAACCACCGTGAGACAAGGCTCCTGCTAGATTATTGGTAGGGTCGGCATAGTCGGGTACCCATACTTCGTTGTACCTTTTATATATGCACGCGTGTAGCGCACGAGCGATGGGTTGGAATATCTTCAAGCGCTTTGGCAATTGCACATAGAGTTGGTGCGTCATATATACGCAGCGTGTTTGGCGTGAGAAAAGCCCAAAGCGGTTGTCTGAAATAACCAAATCGAAATGCTCTATCGCCAACTGCTGGCGAAGATAGTAGTAGTCGGCTATGGTGAAGCGTATGAGTGCGGGTATGGTGCGCAGGTAGAATCCGCGTTGTTGATTATTGTTGGTATAGTGCAACTCCAGCGAAGGTAAGTCTATCACACGCAATGCAGGAAAAGTCTGGCGAAGCAGCATTATGCTCTCGCCATCGCCGCCCAGCACCACTTCATTTCCATCTGCAAGATAGTGGCGGATAAGTGGAATACAACGGGTGGCATGCCCCAGTCCCCAGTTGAGCGGTGCTATCAGAATTTTCATGCGCTGACAATAACATCTATGCCTTTGGCGCGCAGCGGTGCAGCAATTGCCTCCATCTCTGCAGCAGGCACTTTGGATAATGTTTGTAAGGGGGTAGTGCGGTCAATGACATAGATCATGACCTGTTGGGGGTGCAGACGCTCTACCATAGCGTACCAAGCGTCAAGTTCTTCACTGGTGGTGTTGTCGATGATTTGCCCCTCGTATTCGCCGCGCAAGAAGCAGGTTTGTAAGGTGAAGTTGCCATCAAAGAGCGAGAGCCACTCAGCAATCTGCTCGACGGTCAGGTTGGGATTGACAGGTTTGTCTATCAAGCGCATGGTTGTGTTGATGGCAGAGTCCAGTTTCAAGATACGATTATCGCATAGGTGCAAGGCTTCCAGCACATCTGGTCGCCCGAGTTGGGTAGAGTTGCTGAGTACCGAAATCTTGGCTTGTGGACAGTGTTGGTCACGCAAGGTGCAAGTATCCTGGATAATACCTAAGAACTCGGGGTGCAGGGTGGGTTCGCCATTGCCGCTGAAGGTGATAACATCGAGGCTATTAGGCGGTAAGGCGATAAGGCGAGAGGCGAGTGCTTCGCGTACTTCTTGACGGGTTGGGAGTATGGGGTGTGAAACGGGTTGGTTCCAACCACATTCGCAATACACGCAATCAAAGGTGCAGAGTTTGGCTGTGGTGGGCATGAGGTTCATACCCAAGGATACGCCCAAGCGGCGCGAACGGATAGGGCCATATGCGATAGAATCGAAGAGCATGGAGGTGTATAGTGTAAAGTGTAGAGTGTAAAGTGTAAAGGCACGAATTAACGAACGATAACGCGGTTGCCGAGGGCGCGGCAGAGTTGCTGGTGGATTTCCATGAGTTGGGGCTGCTGTTCGAGGATAGCCGTGATGAGTTGCCAATCATCGTTGGCTTGTGCCTCTTTGAGAAGACGCTGCATGCTATCTATGCGTTCGTCCACCACTGTATATTTGAGTTCCAATAGCAGGCGCTGTACCAATTCGGGCAGAATGGCTGTTTCGTCTTGTTGTACCTCTTGAACGATGTTCTCAGAGATACTTCGTTTGCTATACATACGGCTGAGTTGGTATTTGTCGGCAATCATATCCACCGCCAGTTGGCTAATCTGGGTGTCAGGGTGGTGCTGGAAAAACACCGAAGATACAAAGTTAGGTGTCTGGTAGTTGGCTATATATTCATTAATCACTTGTTGAAATAGTGGGTTAGCAATGTCGATACTATCGTTCTTCATCTCGGTGATGATGTATTCCCCCGCAGTGATAATTTGGTCTTCTGTTTGATAAAGAACTCTTTCGCCATAGCGTATGAGCACCTGTATGAGATTGAGTATGTTGCGCTCTTTGTGCGTGAGGTGTTGCTCTTCGTGCTGCTCCATGGCGGTAGTAATCGTAGGCGTGTCTGGCTGTGTTTCGGACCCACTATCGCCTGTTTGGCGTTGTTTTGTTTCTTTTCGTTTCTTGCGTTCTTCTGCCTCTTTCTTGCGTATCTCATTCACCTTGCGCGTGAGCACATCTTCGGGCATCGCCAATAGGGTAGCGGTATCTTTGATATACACCTGTCGTTTGATGATGTCTGGAATGACAGCGATAGAGCGCACGATTTGCAAAATCATCTCCGAGCGTTTAGAGGGGTCGTTTTGCGCCTCTTCCATGAGCAATTGGGTCTTGAAGCGAATGAAGTCATGTTGGTTATGATTCAAGAACTCTTTGAGGTCGGAGGCGTTGTGGCTCTTAGCAAAGCTATCGGGGTCTTCTCCCTCTGGCAGCAGTATGACGCGGATATTGATACCTTCCTCCAACATCATATCTATACCGCGCAAGGCGGCTTTTATACCTGCTTTGTCGCCATCGTAGAGCAGAATGATATTCTCTGTAAAACGATGGATAAGTCGTATTTGGTTGATGGTGAGTGCCGTACCACCAGATGCTACCACATTCTCTATGCCCGATTGCACGAGTTGAATGACATCCATTTGTCCCTCTACGAGGTAGCAACTATTGTTCTTGGAAATTGCTTGCTTGGCTTGATAGAGTCCAAAGAGTTCGTTATGCTTCTCGTAGATGAGTGAAGTGGGCGAATTGACATACTTACCCACTTTGTCGTTTTTGACCATCAAGCGTCCAGAGAATCCCACCACCTTGCCGCTGACGGACAAGAAAGGGAACATCACGCGACCACGAAAACGGTCGTAGAGCCTGCCGTTCTCGCTCTTGCCGCAGACACCTGTGCCAATGTATGGTGCATTTTGTGAGTCGTTGAGCAGGTATTTCTCTTGGAATCCTTTCTTTTTGGCTACATCCCAGAGGGCTGCTTTCTCGGGGGAGTAGCCAATCTGGAACTTACGAATGATATCCTCACGCAGTCCGCGTTGGCGCAGATAACTCATTGCCACGGCTGTACCTTCTGGTGTGTTCCATAGTTGCTCGTGAAACCATTTGTTGGCAAACTCATTGACAATGAACATTGACTCTCGGTCGTCTTGTTTCTGCTTTTCTTCGGCGGTGAGTTCGCGTTCCTCTATCTCAATATGATATTTCTTTGCCAGTTGGCGAATGGCTTCTATGTAGGAGCATTGCTCAATCTCCATGATGAAGCCTACCGAATGACCTGCCTTTCCGCAACCAAAACATTTGAAGATACCTTTGCTGGGCGACACAGTGAAGGACCCTGTCTTCTCATCGTGGAAAGGGCATAGACCAATCAAGTTGGCACCGCGTTTCTTGAGTGATACATAGTCGCCTACCACATCTTCGATGCGAGCGGCGGAGAATATTCTATCTATGGTTTCGCGAGGTATCATTTGGTGTATGGTGTAGAGTGTATGGTGTAAAGGCAAGGATTTTATTTTTCCCAGAGGTAGATACCCAATTTTATTTGCCATTGGTCGAAGCGACCGCGGGTGTAAATATCTTTGCCTTCAAATAGGTCTTCTTTGTATGGGTTGATAATACCAAAGTCGTAGCCTCCGCGCAAGAAATAGCGTTCGTACTGTAATCCCGCACCGATACCCCAAGTGACATTCAAACGCTTGAGCGCATAATCTCCCATATTTTCCTCCGAGTAGAGGTTTTCTTCATGGGTAAATACATCGCTCTTGTTATCCATTCTTGCGTACCACTTATCTTTTAATACCAATCCGCATTGCAATGTAGGACCTGTATAGAGTATCAACCATGTGTGTTGAGCAATCTCAAATTTATATTGCCAATCCACAGGAATCTCTACTTGGTGATACTGTCCACGCGAGCGTACTTGAGGATAAGAACCGGGTTGAGTAGCTATTTCCTTCATCCAATCGGTAGCATTTGCACCAAAAGTGTAGTTAAGCCCAATGGTATAGCCAAAACCCTTGACAATAGTAGCATCATATACAAGACCCACTTTCAAACCATTGTACGCAGTGGCATTAAGGGTCTTCTCTTGTCCCACGGTAGGAACATTCAATCGTGTTATAGGGTGAGTAAATCCCACTTGCAGTCCAACATACTGTTTGTTTTCTGCATGTATGAGCAATATGTTGCAGCATGCAAAGATTATGCACAAAATACTTTTTTTCATAGTTTCTATCTATTGTTTTTTGTTTGATTATTTCGTTTTCTTCTATTCTGTTTGTTGTTTATTTCTTCTTCCTCTTCCTCATCTTCTTCTTCCTCAGTTGCCGATGAAACGGTTTGTTCTGGTCGTTTCGTGCGTTCAGGGTGTCGGAAGATATCCATAGGTTGTCGTGGCCGCTCGTCTTCTGCCCAGAAGAATCCGCTGAGTGTTCTTTCTTCAGGCAGTGCTTGGTCTATTGGTATCATCACGCCTGTAGTGGCGGTGGTGAATACCACATGGTGAATCTGTCGGTCTTGCAGGTAAAGCTTAACGAAACTACTTTGTGTGCGATTGACGCCTATATATGATCCATCGTCTTCGCGTGGGTAGAATACCGTTTCAGCATTGCCCTGTACATCCACCAAATAGACATCTCCGTCGCGCACATATGCCAGCATTTCCTTGCCCGACATCTGATCAAATTCGTTGTATCCTTCTCGTTTGACGGTCAAGGCGTTGCCTACGCCATGTAGGTAGTCAACGGTTTGGTCTTTGAGGTAAATATCAATCAAGTCGGCTGAAATCTGGTTGTCTTCGTTCCAGCAGATAGGCAATCCAAAGAGTGTGAGCAGTGAGTCTTTGCCATGATAGCGTGCTGAATCGCAAACGGCTTGCATGTCCTCGCGGTAGATGCGAACATGGTGGAAGGCACGCAGTTGTTGGTAGGTGGTGTCTTTCCACAAGGTGTCTGGCGGCATCGCTGTTCGTACGGAATCTACCCATACGCTATCTTTGGGTAGTAGTGAGTAGGTTTGATACGGAATCTCTTCTGTCCATAGTGTGTCGGCGTGCATGTAAGTGAACATGGTAGAGTCCGACCAGTCCAGTAGCATCGCACTATCTGTGACATACGCTTTGTTGGTTTCTTCCCATACTTCGCTATATTGTCCGTAGAGGGTCATCTGGTTGGTGGAGTCGGTTGATTCAATATTGCCGATAAATCGACCGTATCCGTTTTTCTTGTCGTAATAGATGGTATCTCCTGTTAGGGTTATGCCATCGGTGTGAATGATTTGTGAGCGGTCGAGCAATAGCGATTTCTCGGTTTCGGTGTTATACCATCCATTGGTAGAAAGGATAGTAGTCTCCTCTTCGTATAAGATTTGTGTGGGTCCCACTAAGTCAGACTGATAGCTTTCGGTATTATACCCCAGCGTGTCGGCAGTAAGTACAAAATTGGGATTGATGAGTTTCACATTGTCTCGGAAAATAGCTTGGTGGTTGTCGGGGGTATATTGTCCCCAGCGAGAGGTGAGTGTATTCAGGCTATCTTCAATCATGCCTCCCGAAAAGTAGTATGCGATATTTTTCTTTCGGTTGTAGTTGAGGCTATCTGTGGTGAGTACGGTTTCTTGGTGGACGAGGCGCACATTCCTACGCATGCGTGCTAATTTGGTATTGCCGTTGTAGTAGAGTACATCGCTGAATCCCTCTAATGTGTCGCCCTGTATCATATGCACATGACCAAAGGCGTGTAGCGAATTTTCTTTCTCAAAGAAATAGGCAGAGTCGCAATACATGAGTACCGAATCGTGACGGAAGCAAACATCGCCGCGCAATATTTGTGCATCGGGAAGGCGCACCTCATCAAAAGAGAGTGTTTGGGAGTGTTCAAGATAGACCAATGACACCTTGGTTGTATCTTGTGCAACGATGGATATGCAGCATAGCCCATTGCCGAGCGCCAATAGTCCCAAAATTGATAATATGTATCTCTTAAGTACTTTCACCTTTCTCAATGCACCCAACCTGGATATTGGAAGTCGCACCCGCGCCAATTGGGGTCGATATGAACATATATTTCTTTTTGTTTGTTGCGGATCCATTGGTCAATAGTTTCTCCGCTGAGTTTCTCCATGAGTATGTTGCGAATGATTTGGAAGTCATCGGTGAGGTTGGCTTTGTGTGATTCGCGTTTGGTTTTCAGTCGCACGATGGCACATACTTCTTTGTTTTTCGAGCGGTCCATCATGGTGAAAGGTGCGCTTATGTCGCCCTCTTTCATGCTGTATATTTGTCGTGCGATCTCAGGTGGCAGGTCTTGGTATTCAAACTTGCTTGCACCTGTAGTGGGGTTGGTCATGAGTCCGCCGTTCATGAGGGTGGATTTATCTTCGGAGAATTGTGCTACTGCTCGTTCGAAAGACAGGCTATCTGTTAGCACCAGACTGCGTATAGAGTCCAAGCGTGCCACTGCATTTTGCTTGTCCATGTACGAAACGCGTGGTTTGAGCAATATGTGTCGGCAATTGATGCGATCGCCTTTGCGCTCAATGAGTTGAATGATATGGTAGCCATATTCGGTTTCGACCACGCGCGATACGCGCTTGGGGTCCGTGAGGTTGAACGCTACATCAGCAAAAGCGCTCACCAATTGTCCTTTGCCGACGAAACCCAATTCGCCGCCGCGTTTTGCCGACTCGGTATCTTCTGAGTATAAGCGAGCCAACATGCTAAAGTCGGCTTTACCGCTGGTAACGCGCTCTGTAAATTCGCGCAATTGCGATTTGATACGCTCTGTTTCTTCCACAGGTACGGGTGGCTCAACACTCAGTATCTGCACTTCCACTTGCGCAGGCACCATAGGGAGAGAGTCTGCACTCAGCGAATTGTAGTAGCGTCTCACTTCGGCTGGGGTGGGCTGAATGTCTGCTGTCAGTTTGCTTTGCATCTGCTGAATAATCATCTGATGGCGTACTGCTGTCATCATTTCTTCGCGAATCTCGCTGCTGGTTTTACGGAAGTATTCTTCCATTTTCTCTTTGCTACCAATCTGCGAGATGTAGTAATTCATTCGCATGTCCACTTGGCTGCTTACGGAGGATTCGTTAGCTTCTACGGAATCCAATTCGGCTTGGTGCAGGAATAGTTTTTGAATAGCCAACTGTTCGGGGATTACGCAGTATGGGTCGCCCGAAATGGGTTGTCCTTCATACTGAGCACGCAAACGCTCTTCCTCTACTTCGCTACGCAAGATAGCTTCTTCGCCGACTATCCATATCACTTCATCAATGATATTGTCCTGTGCCAAACATCCGCTTGCCAATAGCCAACAGCCAATAGCCAATAGCCAACTGCCAAAAATATTATTCTTCATATAGTTTTAGTTTTCCTTCTTTGATTGCTTTGTTGTATAGTAATTCTCGTTTTTGTTGCAGGAACTCCACTTGTCGTTGTTGTAGGAGTGTTGTTTCTATCTCTTTTCGTGCATAGGTCAACGGCATACGCGTTCCTTTTAGATGTATGTCTGTTACTTGCAAGATAAATGTGTTAATAGAGTCTTGCAATTCGATTTGTCGTTTGGTGGTTAGTAGTTTGTTCAGGGTGTTTTGTCCGAAAGGCATGTAAGGAATAATCTCATTTGTGTTTTTCCACTCGTCTAAGAATAACTCGTATCCTACGGCATATTGATAGGCGAACTTCTCCACCCATTCGATATTCTCTTCTATGTCTGGTTGTTGGATTTTTTTGCGCAACTCTTCCATGTTGGGAGCATCGTGAGGCACGACTAAAAGTACGCCTTGTACGATAGTGCTTGGCAGAATCAGATGATCCACATGCAAGTCGTAGAAAGCTTGTATGATAGAGTCTTCTATGATGCGCGGCATGTGTTGTGCCACTAATTTTTTCTCATACTCGTGCAGATACAATGAGCGTCTGTAGTCTTCGACCAGTTGTTCTATGGTTTTGTTGGTTTGGTCTTTAGCAACATCGTATTCTATTAGACTAATGGCCCATTGGCGGATATATTGCTCTGCTACGCGTGCGCTATCTTCTGCCGAAAGCCCTGCTGTAAGGGCCTGCAACTCTTTTAGCGTAATGGTCTTGCCATTGTATTCGGCTACACTACCGCTCAGTCGTCTTTCTTCCACGAAATGACAACTATTCAGCAGACAAAGACTAACCAATATGATAATAAATTGCTTCATATATTTGCTTTATGATTTCTCGCCAAAACTTTCAACCTGCAAAGGTACGCATTTTTTGCTATTTATGCAAATTTTCGATATAAATTTGATGATTATTCACAACCTTTGGTTGTGTAGTGGGGGTATAAGCGGGGGCTTTTACACCATTTGGCTCTTGGTTGGCAGTGCGTGGTAAAGGAATGTTGCTCACTTCGATATGCACTTCATCATAGATGCCGCTATCCAAAATGTGCTGCAATAGGGTAGTGCCGCCTTCTACCAGTATAGAGTGTATATTGCGATTAGCAAGATCTTGCAGTATGAATGACCAGTTGGTATTTTCGCGATATACGATTGTAGGTGCTTCGTTGGAGAAAATCTTGCTTTCCGCAGGCAAGACACGATGTCTGTCCAAGGTGATGCGTATTGGATTGCGCCCACTCCAGTGGGTGGTTAGTAGGCGCGGGTTGTCGAGTAGCACCGTGCGTGTGCCTACCATAATAGCCATGTTCTCAGCGCGTTGCTGATGGACGAGTTGTTTTATCAGCGGTGTGGAAATCACTAACGGAGTACTTGCCTTATCGCCTCTTGCTTCTCGCGTTATATCTATATAGCCATCTTGCGTTTGTGCCCACTTCAGGATGATGTATGGTCGATGTTTCTCTTGTAGGCACAAGAAGCGTTTGTTCAGTTCGCGGCACTCGTTTTCCAATACGCCTACAAGCACTTCGATGCCTGCTTCGCGCATCATTTTCACGCCTCGACCAGCCACTTGCGGATTCGGGTCAAGCATACCCACTACCACACGCCCGATACCTTTGCGAATGATGAGTTCTGCACAAGGAGGGGTCTTGCCATAGTGGCTGCATGGCTCCAGACTTACATACAGGGTACAATGCTTGTAATCAATGCCTTCTGGGTGCGCTTCTTCGGCATGGCGAATACAATTGGGCTCGGCATGTGGGGCGCCGTATTGCTCGTGCCATCCTTCGCCAAGTATGGTGTCTCCCGCCGCACTATGCTGCACCAATACGGCGCCAACCATCGGGTTGGGAGCTACATAATACTCGCCTAAGCGTGCTAATTGCAGGCAACGATTGATATATAATTTTGCACTTTCCATTTTTTTTTCGTACCTTTGCAGCGTGAAACAACAGATTAACTATATTATTTCGGAGTTACGCGGGTTCTTTCCAGAGGAAGAATTGCGTGAGTTGGCATACTGGATTATAGAGGAAACCACAGGTATGACGCGTACGCAAATCCTTACGGCGGGCAAAGGTACAAAAAATATTCCAAATATAGAAATTATTTTGCAAAAACTTCGCGCTAACGAACCGATACAATATGTTTTCGGTCATACGGAGTGGATGGGTCTTGATTTGCGTGTTACGCCAGCTACGCTGATTCCTCGTCCCGAAACGGCAGAATTGGTAGCGTGGGTATTGCAGATGGCGGATAGGGACAAATCGCTGCGCGTATTGGATATAGGTACGGGTAGTGGTTGTATTGCCCTTGCGTTGAAGAAGTCTGCTCCTTGTTGGCAAGTGACAGGAGTGGATATCAGTCAAGAGGCATTGGAGGTGGCAAAGGAGAATGCATTGCGCAATCGTGTAGCAGTCAATTGGTTACAACTCGACATCCTCTCGGGTATAGCCGATAATCTATTGCCTATATCCGATGTTATCATCAGCAATCCTCCTTACATCTGCGCCAGCGAGAAGAAGGACATGGCTGCGCGCGTGCTGGATTACGAACCACATTCGGCATTGTTTGTGCCTGATAGCGACCCATTGCTATTTTATCGACGGATAGCCACTCTTGTAAATCTATCTGCTACGAGGGGAGGCGACCCACAGACGCAGCCGATTTATCTTTTCTTCGAAATCAACGAGGCTTATGGTGCTGCGGTGTGTGATATGTTGCGTGGGATGGGATATATGGATGTTCAACTCAAAAACGATATTTATGGTAAACCGCGAATGGTCTTTGGAGCAGTTGCGCGCTAAGGCGGAGGCATATTGTGCTGCTGCGGAGCATTGTTTGTATGAAGTGCAGCAGAAGTTGCAGCAATGGCAGGCTACTCCAGAGCAAGTGGAGCAAATTGTTTGTCATTTGCAAGAGCAGAAGTATTTGGATGATCAACGCTATTGTTGTGCTTTTGTGCACGACAAGTTGCTTTATCAGGGTTGGGGGCGTATGAAACTGCGTGCGGGGTTGCAGGCAAAGCGTTTGCCGTCTGTTGCGATAAGTCAGGCGCTGGAAGAGATAGATGAGCAGGTATATCAAGAGGTATTGCAGAAGGTGATTGCCAGCAAGAAACGCAGTTTGAAGAGTAGTGACCCTCAGTTTCGTGAGAAGCTCATTCGCTTTTGCCTGCAACGCGGATTTACATATGATGAGGTTTTAGGGCAGATGGTATGATCGGATAGCAAGTCTTGGAGAATATCATACTTTTATTTAGGGAACTATATACGAGTTGACACTGATTTTATTTTTACGACAATTAAAGTCAATTTGGATGTCAATTATCGTCAATTCAAGGATAAGTTTTGTTTTTGCTCTAATGAAATGCAGCTTTGCCGCATTTGGAGAGCAAAACAAAATTGATAATGACAGCAAGT
>JAZNRY010000098.1:0-32680 GCA_045590995.1 Paludibacteraceae bacterium
TTTTACTCGTAACATTAAAGGACGTATACATTAAACACTTTTATGATCTTTTGGTTTATTATTGGCATCTAGCAGATTGTCGCTCAATCGTGGTGCTCGCACCACTCACTCACTCCGCACTACTATCTGCTCAATACTAACCTCAAAATCTTCATAAAGCAATTTATTAAAAGCAACCTCTGTCAATTAAAGTCAATTCGGGGGTACCCGAATGACATTCGGGGAAATGGACATAGAAAGACAAGGAGTAATGCCAGACCACTGGCAAAAGCAAAACAAAATGAAGGGAGAGGAGAAAAAAGAGCGGCACGCTTATCGTGCCGCTCTTGATGTTTATACAAAGATTCTTATTGTATTGCTGTGGGTTATTTGACCTCGGTACCCATGATGGTGTAGGTCTTGTCGTCGTGAAGGATGAGGAGTTGACCATCTTTTACCACTTTTTTGGTATTGGATGTTGGTAATTGGATATCAGAAGTACCCGTTGGTAGTTCTGGTTCATTCACGATTGTATAAACACCTGGGTACACCTCTGGTAAGTATCCACTGTAATTCACTAATTTTCCAACAACCTCTACAAAATCGCCCACTTTTACTGCAATATCTGCTTCATACATAGGTTTTATACGATATGTAAACAACACTTGACCGCCATCTTTGGTATCAGCCATATAGAAAGAGATATTCTTATACTGTTCTGAATATTCAGTTGTGATCTCTGTGACATAACCATGTATCGTGTATTCCTCTGTGGTTGCTGTTGCACCAGTTTCCAAACAAACAGTTACAGCTTCTGCGCAAGAAAGTACACGCTCTGTTGGGTCGGGAATAGAATCTTCGAGGCATTGGATCGTATTGAATCGTCCCCAAACTTCATGTGCTTTGTATGCCTCCAATGCTTCGCAAGGAATGTATAAGGTGGCATCATAATTTAATGTCCAATCTTCTACAATTGGTGGAACAAGAGCATAACAATAAATGGATTTTAGTAACATACAATCATAAAATGCATTCAAACCGATACTTATTACACTACTAGGGATTGTAACAGAAGTAAGTCGTTCGTGCCCTATGAAAGCACCATTTTTGATACTTAATACTCCTTCAGGAATGATTGAAGTATCAATATTCGGTCTTCCATATACAACAACATTATCCTTTATCAGTGTGCCATTTACATCATCATCTACAATTATAGCCCCCCAAACATTTTCTGAACTACAATTGCTATTATTAACGAAGTTTTCATCTGCAAAATAACATTGATCAAATGCATTCCAACCAATGCTTGTTACGCTATTCGGGATGGTGATAGAGGTGATGGAGGAGCAACCATCGAAAGCACAATCTCCAATGCTTGTTACGCCGTTTGGGATAGTAATAGAAGTCAAATTATAGCAACTACAGAAAGCATGATGTCCAATGCTCGTTACGCTGTTGCCGATAGTAACGGAGGTGAGGGAGGTGCACACATAGAAAGCATAACTTCCAATGCTCGTTACGCTGTTAGGGATAGTGATAGAACTCAAGGAGTCACAAAGAACGAACGCCCCATCTCCAATACTTGTTACGCTATTGGGGAGAGTAATGGAAGTTAAAGTATGACAATCAGCGAACGCATCAGTTCCAATACTTGTAATAGGAGCATCAAAGGTGATAATTCCTTGACCATTTTCGTAAGTGTTGCTGATAATGTTTGCACCAAAAACTTCGGTTGCACTAAGGTATGCATTGGGCTCTACGATATTTCCGTCAGAAGAGGTGTAGTAGATGTAACTTTGTGTTTTTTCCTTTTCCGGAATGCACTTAATATTTGCAAATTGTCCCCAAACTTCATGTGCTTTGTAGGCTTCCAATGACTCGCATGGAACATAAAGTTTTGCTTCATAGTTATTTGTTTCATCATTATTAACAAATGTATTACTTTCTACTACAGGGGGATTTGCCGCATAGCAATAAATCGTATCAAGCAAATTGCATTTTACAAAAGCAGAATCTCCAATAGTTGTTACACTATGACCGAGAGTTATAGAAGTAAGCGAAGAACAAACATCGAAAGCATACTTTCCAATACTTGTTACACTATTGGGGATATTAATTGAAATGAGCGATTTGCAACTACCGAACGCATACTCTCCAATACTCGTCACATTGTTACCGAGCGTGATGGAAGTGAGTGAATCGCAAAATGCGAAAGTCCACTTTCCAATACTCGTTACACTATTGGGGATATCAATTGATGTAAGTTTACAACCCCAGAAAGCACAATTTCCAATACTTTTTACGCTATTACCGATAGCGATAGAAGTCAGCGAATCGCAATGATAAAAAGCATAATCTCCAATAGCTGTAACACTATTACCTATTGCATATTCTTTTACTTGCGAACCAAATATTGTACATATCGTTGAACCAGGGATATAATTTTTGCTAACGACAGCATCTGAATTAAGTGTTACAGTAGCGAGCGAATAGCAGTTTGTAAAAGCCCTTTCTCCAATACTCGTTACGCTGTTTCCAATGGTAACAGAGGCAAGGGAGGAGCAATGCTGAAAAGCATAACTTCCAATGTTCGTTACACTATTGGGGATAGTGACAGAAGTGAGAGAATCGCAACTATAGAAAGCATAATCTCCAATGCTCGTTACGCTATTGGGGATAGTAATAGAGTCAAGCGAAGGGCAGGAGTGGAAAGCATGCTCTCCAATACTCGTTACGCTATTGGGGATAGTAATAGACTCAAGCGAAGGGCAGGAGCGGAAAGCATGCTCTCCAATACTCGTTACGCTATAGGTTTTGCCTTTATTGATAACTGATCTGGGGATAGTGACAGATATTAAATCTGGATAGTTGGCGGTACGGATAGATTCATATGTCACCTCCACGGTATAAGGTACAAGTGTGTCATTTGTGATTTTATAGTACAAATCACCTACTTGAAAACGCTGTGCCCAGAGGGCGGTGGTGGCGAGGAGTGCCACGAAAAGAGAGAATAGTTTTCTCATAATTGTTTGAGTTTTAGAGTTAATATTGTTGTTTATTTATTGGCTATTGGTATATAGACACACAAAAAGCGCAGACCTCGTGTTGCTTATTCACACACGAGGTCTTAGCATTACCCACACAGTCAAATAAACAACAGGAAACCTACGCTGATATGACAACACACTACGCCTTGAATACAAGCATAGTATGGATATAGTCATACCCATAGGCATTTACTATTAACTTTGATTTTGACTGTGTATGAAAGTTGCTAAGTTTCGTGTGTCAAACGCAAAGCGCAATAAACGCTATTCAATATGTCAGAAACCTACCCCAAGAAAGACCTTTGCGAAACACTTTTCGCAGGACATATTTCCCTCCAGCGTAGGATTCGGGGGGCAAAGGTACAGAAAATTTGCGAGATGTGCAAGAAAAATCACACCAAAATGCGATTTTTATGGTGGAAAGTGTAAGAGCACCCCACAAAGTCACAAACTTTGTCGGGGACCCCGCTTGTGTAGAGTGTAAAGGCGGGAAAAATACTCGGCGAATTAATGCCGAGCACAGAACTGATATGTGGAGTTGGCAAAAATGAGATTTTTGGCATTTTTCTTCAGAAAAATTTGGAAATTTAGGGTTTTATTATTATCTTTGTAATCGCATTTAGGAGCAAAGAACAAGGAATCAGGAATAAAGACCTAATTTCCTTAACGATTATAATCAATAAACCTAAAATCTCCTTAACGGAGTTACAGAGATTGATAATAAGAGAGTGCTACAAGACGGCGTTTTGTATGCTACTGCACTGATAGCAATCCTTCACGGAAGTGAAAGGAATTGTGCGGTTATTGTGCGGTTATTGTGCGGTAATAGTGCGGTGCGAGTGGGTATTTAAGAACGGCGAATTACGCGAATTGAACAAATTATGATAAAAGATTGAAATCAAAATTGCTGCAATACTTCGCCGACTACATAATTGCTGCCGCCAATGAAGATGATGTCATCCGCCGTGGCGGCCTCTTGTGCCGCGGCAAGCGCCTCACGAACGGTGGGATAACAATTAGGCGAGAGGCGAGAGGCGAGAGGCGAAGAGGCGAGAGGTGAAGAGGCGAGAGGCGAAAAGGCGAGAGGTGAAGAGCACCCCAAAACGCCATGAGCGTTTTCGGGGACCCCGCTAAGGCGAGAGGCAGAGATAACTTGCCAACGGCGAAGCAACTCCTCAGCAGGCAAAGCACGCGAAGTGGCTGGCTGCGTGAAATAATACACTGCCTCTGTGGGCAATAAGCCCAAAACAGTGTCAATGTCCTTGTCGTTGACCATACCGAGGATGATGTGTAGGCGATGAGGCGAAAGGCTATTAGGCGAGGAGGCGATGAGGCTGGATAACTGCTCTGCTACATAGCGGATGCCATGGCCGTTATGTCCTGTATCACAAATGGTTAAAGGCTTCTGCGAGAGTACTTCCCAACGACCACGCAAGCCCGTCAGCGTACATACCTCGGCAAAACCCTTGGCAATCGATTCCTTCGACAATTCGATGCCACAAATATTACGCAGCACCTGCAATGCCACGAAAGCCGTCTGCTGGTTCTTATCTTGATACACACCCTGCAACTGACATTCGGGCGCCTCTTTCAGACGGCGCTTGCGCATATAACCACATTGGTCGGCAAACCACAAACGGCAATCCGTGGTCTCCAGTCCCGCACCTAATATCTCACACGCACCCGCACGAGCGAGAAAAACCTCTTGCGTTTCGGGATGCGTCTCGCCAATCACACAAGGCACATACGGCTTCATGATACCTGCTTTCTCCCCTGCAATCTGCGTTAGTGTATCACCCAAAAACTCGGTATGGTCAATGCCGATATTCGTAATGACAGACAAGAGTGGCGTCAAGATATTCGTGCTATCCAGTCTGCCGCCTAATCCCACCTCCACAACGGCTATATCCACCTGCTGCTGAGCGAAATACCAAAATGCCAACGCCATCGTTGTCTCGAAGAACGAAGGGCGCAACTCATCTAAAAAAGCCCGATGATCTGCCACAAACTGCACGACTGTCTCCTGAGGAATCATCTCGCCCGAAATACGAATACGCTCGCGGAAGTCCACCAAGTGCGGCGAAGTGAACAAACCCACCTTGTAGCCCTGCGCCTGCAATGCAGCCGCGATGAGATGCGAAGTAGAACCCTTGCCATTGGTGCCTGCCACATGCACCGCACGCAAGCGCTCGTGCGGATTGCCCAAATGCGCCATGAGGCGATAGGTGTTGTCTAACCCTGGTTTGTATGCAGAAGCCCCAACCAAATGAAAAGCAGGTTGCGAAGCGTAGAGATAGTCGATGGTTTGTGCGTATGTCATTTTGTTTACGATTTGACGATTTACTATTTATTTAGGAAAATTCACGCAAAAGTACAAAAAATTTTGCATATACGCAAAAAAAATTGTACCTTTGCGCGTTAATTGCATATTTATGGAGAATTATATCGTATCAGCCAGAAAATATCGTCCTACCACTTTTGAGAGTGTAGTGGGGCAACAGGCATTGACTCAGACCTTGCGCAATGCGATACGCACCAATCACTTGGCGCACGCATATCTGTTTTGCGGTCCACGCGGCGTGGGTAAGACCACCTGTGCGCGTATCTTTGCCAAGACCATCAACTGCTTGACGCCTACAGAGAATCATGACGCATGCAATCAATGCGAGTCGTGCGTGGCGTTCAACGAACAGCGTTCGTTTAATATCCACGAGTTGGACGCAGCATCCAACAACTCGGTGGAAGACATCCGTTCGCTGATTGACCAAGTGCGTATCCCACCGCAGATTGGTAAGTACAGCGTGTATATCATTGACGAGGTGCATATGCTCTCGCAAGGCGCTTTCAATGCGCTGCTGAAGACACTGGAGGAGCCACCATCGTATGCTATCTTTATCTTGGCGACCACCGAGAAGCACAAAGTGTTGCCTACGATCTTGAGCCGCTGCCAAGTGTATGACTTCAGCCGTATTACGGTGGCTGATACCATTCGTCACTTGCAGTATGTAGCTCAGCAAGAAGGCATTAACGCCAGCGAAGAGGCACTGAATGTGGTGGCACAGAAAGCTGACGGCGGTATGCGCGATGCGCTGAGTATCTTTGACCAATTGGTGTCGTTCTGCGGTACCACTATCAGTTACGAGCAAGCCATCGAAGTGCTGAATGTGCTGGACACGGAATACTACTTCCGATTGGTGAATGCAGCCTTGGCTGGCAATGTGAGCGAAGCGCTTTTGTTGCTGAACGAGGTACTGACCAAAGGTTTTGATGCGGGACATTTTGTGACAGGTCTGGCACAGCACCTGCGTGATGTGCTGGTGAGCAAAGATGCGGCGACCGTGCAACTATTAGAGACCTCCGACACAATTCGCCAACACTACCAAGAGCAAGCACAGCGTTGCGCTGCCAAATGGATATTCAACGCACTGGATATAGTCAACACATGCGACATCAACTACCGCACAGCGAAGAACAAACGACTGACGGTGGAATTGGCATTGGTGCAACTCTGTCGGCTGACCGAAGCGCCTACACAAGAGGTACAGAAAGTACAAAAGGTGCAACCAGCGCAAAAGGTGCAGGCTGCTGCGCCTGCTACCCAAGCGGCGACACAACCAGCTACTGCTCCGCAGCCAGTATCTGCACCAAAGCCAGTCACAGCAGCGGCACCACCGCCACCAAGACCAACAATAGGTGCTATGCCTTCGTTGGGAAACTTGGGCAAGTTGACCAGCACCCCACAAGCAACCGCACAACCTACAGCGGCTGCACCGAAAACAGAAGAGCAAAAGCGCAACAACCCTTTTACACTTGACCAACTCAAAAGCGCGTGGGTTGGTCAGATAAAACACTTCGAGAACGAAGAGCGCTTCAAAGCTATGCTGACCACCTACGAACTGGTACAAGATTCGGAAACCAAGTTCCACATTACGGTGGATAACCAACTGCAAAAGAAAGAGTTTGCCAAGTTCGGCAAACAGTTGATGGATAATATCCGAGCTGTACTGCAAAACGATTTGATACAACTCAAGGTGGAAGTGGCAGACTATGTAGCCACACAAGTGGCATACACCTCAACGGAGAAATACAAACTTCTCAAAGAGCAAAACCCACATCTGGACGAGTTGCGCCAACGCATGAACCTACAATTGGAGTAATTAAAATTATGAATATTCTATCAATCTTGCTATTTTCGTTTGCGTTGCTGACAGACACGCATATTAGCACCAGTAATCCCAAGCCGATGGAGGATTTGCAGCGCTCCATTGCAGACATCAATCAGAATCCGAATATTGAGTTTGTAGTGGTCACAGGCGACCTCACCGAGTCTGGTGACCGTGCATCTATTGAAGCAGTGAAGGCGGCACTTGACCAACTCCGCGTGCCCTATTACGCTGCGTCGGGCAACCACGAGACCACATGGTCGGAGTCGGGCGTGATGGACTTCACGCGCGTGTTTGGCGATAGCCGATTTGCCTTTACACACAACGGGATGTACTTCATTGGTTTCAATTCGGGACCTGTGATTCGTATGGCAGACGGACATGTGGCACCACAGGACATAGCATGGTTGAAGCATAATCTGGATAGTGTGTCAGCCACGGGCGATGCTCCGATTTTTGTTTTCACCCACTATCCGCTGCAAAATGGCGATGTGGATAACTGGTATGAGGTGACCGATGTGCTACGCCAGCACAATGTGCAATGCGTGATGGGCGGACACTACCACCGCAATTTGCTACTTGATTGCGACGGGATAGCGGATGTGCTCAACCGTTCGAACTTGCGCGGGAATGACAGCATAAACGGCTACTCTATTATCACAGTGACGGACAGTATTCGTTTTCATGAGAAACGCATTGGTATGGCAGCAGCGCATTGGCTCAGCCTGCCATTTGAGGCAAAAGAATACGGGAAGAGCAACGAGAATCTGCGCCCAGATTTCTCCGTTAATAAGAAATACAAGAATGTGCATCGTCAATGGCACAAAGCATTGAAAGGCGGTATCTACTCTACCCCTGTCACCGACGGCAAGAGCCTATTCATTGGCGACGATGTGGGCGTGATGTATTCGTTGGATAAGAAAACGGGTAAGACCAATTGGACATTCGATACAGGCATGCGTATTGTGGGAAGTCCTGCTGTGAGCGAGGGCGTCGTGGTCTTTGGTAGTACAAACTACAACATCTACGGACTGGACGCTAAGACGGGCAAAGAGCTATGGCATATCACCACCCAGCAAGCCATAATGGGCGCAGCTACTATCCACGAGGGCGTGGCATATATCGGTGGCGGTGACGGCAGAATGTTTGCCATTGATATTCAGACAGGCGAGGTGAAGTGGTCGTTTGATGAACTGAAGAACTATGTTTTGACGCGTCCGCTGGTGTATAATAATAAACTGTATTTCGGCTGTTGGGATACGCATTTGTATGCGCTCAACCTCAAAGACGGTTCGCTGGCATGGAAATGGAATAATGGCAAGGGTAATCCCAAGTTGTCGCCAGCCAGCGTATGGCCTGTGGCAGCCGATGGGAAGGTTTTCATCACAGCTCCCGACCGCTATTTCACCTGTTTGGACGCCGAAACGGGCAAAGAGGTGTGGCGCACAAAAGAGTATAAAGTGCGCGAGACGGTGGGTCTGAGCGAAGACGGAAAGACCGTGTATTCGAAGTGTATGTGGGATACAGTGGTGGCAATGGATGCCACTACGCACGAGCCTGTTACACGATGGGCTTCAGATGCGGAATTCGGCTATGAGCACAACCCTGCGATGCCACTGGAGAAAGATGGTACTTTGTGGGTAAGCACGAAGAATGGTTTGTTGTTGGGCATGGATGCCGAAACAGGTAAGGTGCTTTGGCGCCATAAGATTGGCAATTCAATCTTGAATACCCCATTGCCACTAAGTGGTACGGAATGTATCTTCACCAGCAGTGAGGGCACAATAACATATATTCGAGTTAAGAAATAATGAGTTACGAATTATGTCAGTATTACGAGTATTATTAGCTATTTTCTTTCCCCCTTTGGCTGTGATTGACAAGGGCTGTGGTTCGTTTGTGATTGTCTTTTTGCTCACTCTTTGTGGTTGGGTTCCCGGTGTGATTGGTGCGCTGGTCATCTTGAACAAGAATGAAGCATAGAATAATTAGAACAAAACTGGAAGAACTTATCCGATGAGTTGCATAACAGATTTGAAAGCATATTTGCCAACGACCAAGAAGGAGTTACAACTCCGTGGTTGGGACGAAGTGGATGTAATCCTCTTCTCGGGTGATGCATATATTGACCACCCCGCTTTCGGTGCTGCCGTCATCGGACGCGTATTGGAGCATGCAGGATACAAAGTAGCCATCGTACCACAACCCGACTGGCGAGGCGATCACCGCGATTTCACTAAACTGGGAAAGCCACGGCTGTTCTTTGCCGTCACCGCTGGCAGTATGGACAGCATGGTCAACCACTACACCGCCGCCAAGCGTTTGCGTTCAGACGACGCCTACACCCCCGAAGGCAGAGCAGGCATGCGACCCGACTACTGTACCATTACCTACTGCAATATACTCAAAAAACTCTATCCCGATGTGCCTATTGTCATCGGCGGTATCGAAGCCAGCATGCGACGACTGACCCACTACGACTATTGGTCGAACAGACTGATGCCAAGCATACTGGTGGATAGCAAAGCCGACATACTGGTATATGGCATGGGGGAGAAGCAAATCGTGGAGATAGCCAAGGCGATAGATCGCTGCGCTGAAGATGGAAGATCGCTACGCTTGAAGATGGAAGATCGCTGCGCTGAAGATATTCCACAAGTGGCATATTTGACGGATAAGTTGAGAGGTGAAAGGCAAGAGGCGATTGTTTTGCAAAGTCACGAGGAGGCAGTGAAGAGTAAGCGGGTGCATGCGGAGAATTTTCGACTGATTGAAACAGAAAGCAATAAAATAAATGCGGCAACAATTATACAGCCCGTGGGCGAGAGATATGTGGTGGTGAATCCGCCCTACCCCACTATGAGCACCGAAGAACTGGATGCGATATACGAATTGCCATTCATGTATCATCCGCATCCAAAATACAAAAACAAACATATACCCGCATATGAGATGATTCGCTTTTCGGTATGTATGCATCGCGGTTGCTTTGGCGCTTGCAGCTTCTGCACCATTGCCGCACATCAAGGCAAGCAAATCACCTCACGCTCCGAAAAGAATATCCTGCAGCAGATTGATAAACTGAAGGACCTGCCCGACTGGAAGGGCTACCTCAGCGATTTAGGCGGACCAAGTGCGAACATGTACGGCATGCACGGCAAAGACATGAGCCTATGCGAGAAATGTGCGAGACCGAGTTGCCTCTACCCTGTAATATGCAAGAACCTCAATCAGAATTTTGCGCCACTGCTGCACATCTACAAGCAGGTGGATAAGTTACCATATATAAAAAAAGCCTTTGTAGGTAGCGGCATACGCTATGACCTTATGAGCGAAGCATATGGCAGGGAACTGATAGAGAAGCATGTGTCAGGACGACTGAAAGTGGCACCCGAACACACGAGCGCCGAAGTACTAAAACTCATGCGCAAGCCCTCGTGGCAAGAGTATGAAAAGTTTCATCGTTTCTTTGAGAAAGTGAATAAAGAAGCGGGATTGAGGCAGCAATTGATACCATACTTCATCTCCTCACACCCAGGGTGTACAAACAAGGACATGCAGCAATTGGCAGAGCAGAGCAAGCGACTGAATTACCGTCCTGAGCAAGTACAGGACTTTACCCCAACGCCAATGACACTGGCTACAACCATGTTTTACACAGGACTGAACCCATACACTATGGAGAAAGTATATGTAGCCAAGACAAAAGAAGAAAAACAAAAACAAAATAGTTACTTCTTCTGGTGGAAGAAACAATAAGCATACAACACACCAAAAACAACGATTATGATAGATAAGAAATTTCACATCAATCCCAAAACACTTGAATTGGAACAAGTGGAACATGGCATAGCCTATTGGTTGCGCCAGAGTGGATTATATATATTAGGCGGTATCGTATTGGGCATAGTGTTTCTATTCATCTTTCTGCTCATCTTCCCTTCCCCACGCGAAAAACAACTACAACAAGAAAAAGAAGCACTACATGCACACCTGGAAATGCTCAACCGACAAGTGGACCAAATGCAATTGGTAATGACCGACCTGCAACAACGCGATGACAACCTCTATCGCGTACTCTTTGGCGCAGAACCCATACCACTGAGCATACGACAAGGCGCACAACGCAAGATATCCTACTACGAACAAATAGCACAAATGACTAACGACCAAATGGCAAGTAGCCTGTCGCTAAAAGTGGATGTGCTTGAAAAAGAACTCTATGTGCAAACCAAATCCTTTGACGAAATCATCGAAATGGCAAAGACACGCGAGGTGCGCATGGAGAACATACCAGCTATTCAGCCCGTGCTCAATAAGGACCTCAAACGCGTAGCTTCTGGTTATGGCGTACGCATTGACCCCGTCTATCATGTACGCAAATTCCACCAAGGTATGGACTTCACCGCCCCTACTGGCACCGAAGTATTTGCGACAGGAAACGCAAAAGTAATCTTCACAGGTTGGAAGCAAGGATATGGTAACACCGTTATCCTTGACCACGGATTTGGCTACAAGACCGTATATGCGCACCTCTACAAATCACTTGTGCGCAAAGGGCAAAAAGTAAAACGATATGACATTATCGCACTTGTAGGCAATACAGGTAAATCAACAGGACCACACCTACACTACGAAGTACGACTCAATGATAGAGCTGTAGATCCACGAAACTATTACTTCTATGACCTATCACCCGAAGAATATGATCAGATGATACAACTATCCAATAACTTCGGACAAATGTTGGATTAGAAGACATCTACTCGTTGAAATCAAGATAGAAACTGACCTATCGCAGCGCGAGCCCTCTCGCCCACAACAATCCAACGAAAAGCCAGCGTGTGGCGCATATAGTTTACTAAATCAAAAGGTAATGCACGAGCAAATGAAGATAATCGGAAAAAGCGATACAATTGCTGCACATAACCGTTGGTAACAATATTCATATGACCTAAACTCTCGCCCATTTGACCCAACAAATCTGATTGCAATTGTCCTTTCATCGTATTGCGGATCATATTCGACATACCCAGAAAAGCATACTTATCGCTATCACACATCTGCCACACAGACAACATATCCTGTACTTGCTGGCGTTCCTCCTCAGCTATACTCAACAAATGCTCATCATTCCATGGCAAGAACCAATGAGCAGCACGCTGCTGGAAAAAGGGCGTTTGATAAGCCGACTTGAATATCAGGAAATTCTGATCCAAATGCATGCGAGCAATGCGTTCCATATCAGTTTGGTGCTTGCGAATAACCTCATAAAACTCATCTGAGCCCACCTTGTCCATCAATGGCATGATATCCTTAGCCAGTTGCTGATTGAATAATTCTAATTTCTTAACCTGCGCTGTACGAGCAATATTACACAACGCAGTGAAACTCAATTCAGCATCAAAAGTCAGAACCTCTTGAATCGGTTCCCACAAGTGCTGACACTCACGAAGCATGGCATTGTGCATCAGCATCACCAATAACAGACCAACAAGACTTCGCTCACGAATCTCCTCCACTGGTGACTCCAAATACGCTTTCAACAATAGTTTCATGCGCCCCTCATTCCACCCATCTTCCAGCATTGACAGCGTCAAGCCCGACACTGCCATCATGCCATCAACAGGATGAGAGACATCTTGTACAAGCACAAGAAATTCAGCGCAATCATCCTCGCTCAGCGCAAATGTGGTAGCGTAGTTATCAAATATATCACACGCACTCGTCAGTTGCATCATCAGAATTGCTCCTTAATCAAATAATTATTGCGCTCGCTGGAATTACGAATAATCAGTTCCCCTATAAAGCCAGCCAAAAATAGCATGCAACCCAAAATCATCATCAGAACACTCAAATGGAAATAAGGATTTACACCCACCAACATCGCTGCTACCCCATGCGCTAAAGCATACAGTTTCATAGAGCCGACTACTACAATTGCAATAAATCCCAAGATAAACATCAGACTACCCACCAAGCCAAAGAAATGCATCGGTTGTTTGCCAAACTTATTAAGGAACCACAAAGTAAGCAAATCCAGATAACCATTAACAAAACGGCTCATACCAAACTTACTCTCACCGAACTTGCGTTTGCGGTGTTGAACAACCTTCTCGCCAATCTTGGTAAAACCAGCATTCTTAGCCAAATACGGAATATAGCGGTGCATCTCTGAAAAGACCTCTATATTCTTTACTACTTCTTGACGATACGCCTTAAGACCACAGTTCATATCGTGCAACTTGATTCCCGTCACCCAACGAGCAGTAGCATTAAACAACTTGCTTGGGATATTCTTTGTTAGCTTATTATCATAGCGTTTCTGCTTCCAGCCACTGACCAAATCATAGCCTTCCTCCGTAATCATCCTATACAAAGCAGGTATCTCATCGGGCGAATCTTGCAAATCGGCATCCATTGTGATTACCACATCGCCTTTCACCAGTTCGAATCCACAATGCAATGCCGCCGACTTACCATAGTTGCGACGGAAGCATATACCTCGCACATTAGAATCTTTGGCTTGCAAAGCTTTAATCACCGACCACGACTCATCGGTTGAGCCATCATTAACAAACAGAATCTCATAAGTCAACTGATTGGCATTCATCACACGCACAATCCACTCATGCAAAACAGGAAGACTCTCCGCCTCATTGTATAACGGAACTAACACAGATATATTCATAATTACATCAATTTACCAAATTAGAGCGCAAAATTACTAAAAATATTCGAAATACGCACAATATTCTTCTTTTTTTTTGTTTATTCCATAAAAAAATTGTATCTTTGCAGGAAATTTGATGAATGTATGCGCAAATATCAGGAAGAATTTGGCAAATTGTGGGAAATGAACCCTCTCTGGAACTCGCTGACTCCAGAGCAAAAGGCCTTCATTGATAATAATGCAGAGATAAAGAAATACCGCAAGAACGAAATGATTCATCGCGAAGGCGATTCGCCTACGCATATTATGATGGTTGTTTCAGGAACCGTTCGCCTGTCCAAGGAAGGCGTTGGACAACGCGTACAAATCATTCGTTTATTAAAGCCATTCGATTTGTTTGGCTATCGTAGTGCTATTGTAGGCGATGCACATTCATCATGCGCAAGCACATTGGAAACAACCGTTGTGTATCGTGTGCGCCGCGAAGCTTTCCTGAAAGTAGTGCAACACAACAACGAGTTCTGCTTCGCTGTATTAGTAGCCATGTCCAAAGACTTAGCCATATCCGAGTCACGCACTGTCAACCTCACACAGAAGCATATCCGTGGTCGTCTGGCTGAGTCATTGCTCACACTTCGAAACACCTATGGCTTGGACGAAGATGGTGTCACAATAGCCATGTACATGTCGCGCGAAGATTTAGCGAATATGTCAAACATGACCACCTCCAATGCCATACGCACCCTCTCGCAGTTCGCTGGAGAAGGCTTAATTGCCATCGACGGACGAAAAATCAAAATCTTAGATGAAGATGAACTCATGCGTATCAGTAGATTGGGATAACCGAGTATGCGCAAGTTACTGTCTATTCTTCTGATCTCGCTATTCACTACGCCCTTGTGCGCCATTAGTGTAGATTATCGACTGAGCGGACGATCCGCTTGGATAATGCCTGACGGTAAAGTAGATAACATCGCAGGCAATCCAGGAGCATGGATTGGACCAGCATGGAGTGTTGATTTCTCTGCAACTTTTCACCCTCAATGGCAATCACTACGCCACTGGAATGGCGCAGGAATAGGTGTAGGTTTCAGTTATTGGAACCTCCCACATCGTTTGCTGGGGCAAGCATTTGCGCCCTACACCTACATGGATATTCCTCTATTCAAAAGCAAGCACTTTGTTTTGGGATTACGCCCTGGTATTGGTGTGGGATTTATGACAAAGACCTATCTCAACACCGTGGCAGAAGAGAATAAGTTTGTCAGTGTAGTAGATGCTAACGAATGCATTGGTAGCGTAACAAATCTCTATTTCCCAGAGATGATTTATCTGGATTTTCCCATTGCTAAAGGTTGGAGCATGGGCATAGCTGGTGGGTGGTACCATTTCAGCAATGGTAGTATTCGGCAACCTAACTCAGGATATAACCTCTTTGCAGGCGAACTCTCCGTCAAACACTCACCGACTATAGAAAGCACGACCAGCCAAGGTCGTTTGCCCAGAAACGAGAAAAAATGGTCTGTTTGTGCCAGTGCTACGGCAGGAGGCAGACAAGTATATTACCGCGACCAACAGACTTTCTTTGTCGCATCTATGCATATGGCTGCCTATTGGCATGCTTGCCCTATATTCCGTTTAGGTGGAGGCGTAGATGCATTCTACGATGGTGCTTATATTCAACGCAATACACATTTCAAAAAGACCAATCTTGCCGCAGCACAAGCAGGAGATTGTTGGCGTATAGGTATGAGTGTACAACCTGAATTTGTGGTAGGTAACTTCACGGCAGGACTACACATAGGTGCCTATCTCTACGATCCTATTAAAGAATTAGAACCCTACGAACAAGCTATTCTATCGCCCACGGGGCGCATTGACAAACCGATTTTCTATGCTTATGACTTACTAAAGGCAGGAAGCGCAGGCAATCCAGACGGTTGGCTATACACCGAAGTGGTGTTGAGATACCACCTACCTTTTCACCTATTTGTACAAGCAATGATGAAAAGCCACCTCACCAAAGTGGAGTTCGTGAGCATCGGTTTGGGCGTTTATTATTGAGAAACGAAAAGAACACTTGCATAATTGCAAAAAAAGCACTACCTTTGCAGCGTGTAAGCATTGTAAAACTTTGTAACTATACAACACAAATATGAAATTAGAAGAAATACTTATTCCTAAGGTACAAGAAGCAGTCAAAAACTTGTACGGTGTGGAGATTACCCCTGCGCAAGTGCAGTTTCAAAAGACTCGTGCTGAGTTTGAAGGCGATATCACATTGGTCGTATTCCCATTCGTAAAAGCAGCTCGCAAAGCACCAGCCATGGTGGCACAAGAGGTAGGCGAGAAGTTATTGGAGCAAGGAACCAAGAACCAAGAACAAGGACTCATTGAGAAGTTCAATGCGGTACAAGGTTTCCTTAACCTTAGCATTGCACAAAGTTTTTGGGTGGAACAACTCCAAGCAATCGCCGAAAATGCTGAGTACGGACAATTGAGGCGAGAAGAGCACCCCACGGCACAAGTGTCGTCGGGGTCCCCGCAGGCGAAAGGCGAGAAACCACTAATGATGGTGGAGTACTCATCTCCTAACACCAATAAGCCATTGCACCTTGGACATGTGCGCAACAACCTACTTGGCTATTCTATTGCCAAGATTCAAGAGGCAAACGGCTGGAATGTAGTGAAGACCAATATCGTGAACGACCGCGGTATTCATATCTGCAAGTCGATGCTCGCATGGCAGAAGTTCGGCAATGGCGAGACACCAGAGAATAGCGGCAAGAAGGGCGACCATTTGATTGGTGACTACTATGTACGCTTTGACAAGGAGTACAAAGCTCAAATCAAGGAACTCATGGCGCAAGGCATGGACGAGGAGACTGCCAAGAAAGAGGCGCCACTTATCAAAGAAGCACAAGCGATGCTCGTAAAATGGGAGCAAAACGATCCTGAGGTTCGTGCTTTGTGGCAAAAGATGAACGAGTGGGTGTATGCGGGCTTTGATGAGACATACAAGCAAATGGGCGTAGGCTTTGATAAGATCTACTACGAAAGCGACACCTATCTCGTGGGTAAAGGCGAAGTAGAGCGCGGTTTGGCTAAGGGCGATTTCTACCGCCGTGAGGATGGAAGTGTTTGGGCTGACTTGGCTCAAAACGGATTGGATGAGAAACTTCTTCTCCGTGCAGACGGCACATCGGTATATATGACCCAAGATATTGGTACTGCGAAACTCCGTTTCGAGGACTACCCTATTGACAAGATGGTGTATGTAGTGGGCAACGAGCAAGAGTACCACTTCAAGGTATTGAGTATTTTGCTTGACCGTCTTGGTTTCCCATTCGGCAAGGAGTTGGTACACTTCAGCTACGGTATGGTGGAGTTGCCAAACGGCAAGATGAAGAGTCGTGAGGGAACCGTAGTAGATGCCGACGACCTGATGGCACAAATGATTGCGGATGCCAAAGAGATCTCCAAAGATAAAGTGAATACCCTACCCGACATCACCGAAGAGGAAGCCAACGAAATTGCTCGCGTGGTAGGTTTGGGTGCATTGAAGTACTTTATATTGAAGGTGGATCCACGCAAGAATATGCTCTTCAATCCAGAGGAGAGTATTGACTTCAATGGTAATACAGGTCCATTTATCCAATACACCTATGCGCGTATTCAGAGCGTGCTCCGCAAAGCAGGAGAGGAGGCAGAAGGCAAGGAGGCGAAAGGCAAGGAGCTATCGCCTAAAGAGTTGGCTCTCATTCAACGCTTGGTAGATTATCCTGCGGCAGTGCGTCAAGCGGGCGATGAGTTCTCACCTGCAGTGATTGCAAACTATGCATATGCGCTGGCATGCGACTTCAATAGTTTCTACCACGATCACAGTATTCTCAACGAGGCAGATGCAGACAAACGCGCATTGCGCCTTGTGTTGGCACAAACAGTGGCTAAGGTTATTAAGAGCGCAATGAGTCTTCTTGGTATTGAAGTTCCCAATCGTATGTAATCACCTTTTATTGTTTGAATAAACTATTAACCATAATAAATTAACTACTTTTATGACAATGACAAAATCGCCACTACAAGTGGCACGCGCAGCGTATCAACCAAAGATGCCTGTTGCCTTGCAAGGTCAAGTAAGCCTGAAAGAAGGCGCTAAAACGCAATCCGTAGCGGATCAAGAGGAGATACAAAAACTCTTCCCTAACACCTACGGCATGCCTGTCATCGAACTCGTTCCACAAGAGGGCGAAGCTACTCAGGTAGCTCCATTCAATGTGGGTGTAATCCTCTCTGGTGGTCAAGCTCCTGGTGGTCACAATGTAATCTGCGGTTTGTTTGACGCTCTCAAGCGCATCAACCCAGCAAACAAACTCTATGGTTTCCTTGGTGGACCAAGTGGTTTGGTAGATGGCAAGTACGCAGAACTCACCGAAGATGTGATTGATGAGTATCGCAACACGGGTGGTTTTGATATCATCGGTTCTGGTCGTACCAAATTAGAAGAAACATGGCAATTTGATAATGGTATCAAAGTATGCAACGAGTTGGGCATCAAAGCCATCGTAATCATCGGTGGTGACGACAGCAACACCAACGCGTGCGTGCTCGCTGAGTACTATCTCCAAAAGAACTGCGGTATCCAAGTTATCGGTTGCCCTAAGACTATTGATGGTGACCTTAAGAACGAGATGATTGAGACTTCTTTCGGTTTCGACACCGCTTGTAAGACTTTCGCTGAGCTCATCGGTAATATCCAACGCGATGCTAACTCCGCTAAGAAATACTGGCACTTCATCCGTCTCATGGGTCGCAGCGCCAGCCATATCGCATTGGAGTGCGCATTGCAAGCACAACCCAATGTATGCCTTATCTCTGAGGAGGTTGAGGCTAAGAACATGACCCTCAACGAGGTGGTAGAACAAATCGTAGAAGTTGTTGTAGCTCGTGCTAACGCAGGTTTGAATTTTGGTACTATCCTCATTCCAGAAGGATTGATCGAGTTTATCCCAGCAATGCGCGTACTCATCCAAGAGCTCAACGACATGTTGGCTGAGAACGAAGAGTTTGCTGCTCTTGAGGGCGACGATGCTAAGCGCGAGTATGTGAAGTCAATGCTCAGCCCTGCTTCATGCGAACTCTATCGCAGCCTGCCAAAGGGTATTGCTAAACAATTGACTCTCGATCGTGATCCTCATGGCAATGTGATGGTTAGCCAAATCGAGACCGAGAAACTGCTCATTGAGATGGTACAAAAGCGTCTTGCTCAGCTCAAAGCTGCTGGTACATACAAAGGTAAATTCTCTGCGCTTAATCACTTCTTCGGTTATGAAGGTCGTTGTGCTATTCCTTCAAACTTCGATGCTGACTACTGCTACAGCCTCGGTAACACTGCTGCTCACCTCATCGCAGCTGGCAAGACTGGCTACATGGCACTCGTGAAGAACCTCACCAAGCCTGCAAGCGAGTGGGTTGCTGGTGGTGTACCTGTGACCATGATGATGAACATGGAGCGTCGCCATGGTAAGATGAAACCAGTTATCCAAAAGGCATTGGTTGACCTTGATGGTGCGCCATTCAAATATTTGGCTGCTCACCGTGCTGACTGGGCTGACCCACAACTCAGTTACATCTACCCAGGTCCTATTCAATACTATGGTCCAAGCGAAGTGTGCGACCAACCTACACGCACATTGATGCTTGAGCAAAGTAATAACTAATTGTATGCTAATTCGTTATACAATTACAATCATCGTAGTGCTGTTTTCGAGCCTCTGCCTCGCGCAGAGCTCGGAGCAGCAACTATATGAAGCCTATTTGAATGCTGATATGGATGTTTGGGCGCGACACATTAATTCTACGAATTGGGATAGCACTACTATTGCAGAACGCACAGTATTACTGAACTACGAATATGGTTACGCTGCGCATGCTATTGGTGCTAAATTGAAGGACGCAGCCTATCGATTAGAGCGGTTTGCCAATCACTTAGAAGAACATCGTGCACATCTGGATTCGGGTGTTTATTATACCTATAAGACAAGCGAATGTACTTTTCGATTGTCATTAGAACGCCGCCAGCTAACCAAACAAATCAAAGGCATTTATGAGTATATCAATCGTGCAATGGAAATAAGTCCAGACGACCCATTTGTATTGACAATGCAAGGTAATGTAGAATTTTTCAATCCTTTTTTTGGTAGTAAACAAAAAGCACTTATGTATTACCAAAAAGCGGATAGTATTTACCACACTCATGCTGACCAATACAATTATCCTCGTTGGAATATACGCGCCATGCAGATGCCATTATTGCAAAGCATGGGGTATGTACGAAGCAAGGAAGAAGTACTCCAAAAATGTAATGAGATATTAACTCAGGAACCAAAATTCTCATACATAACGGGCACTTTCTTACCTGCATATCTCAAAGAGAAAGAGAAAAAGAAATAATATCTTGTGAATAAATCATTATGCGACTGATTAAGAATCCGTGGATAGGTGCTGAGGGATATCATTGCTTCGGTTGTTGTCCAGATAATCCGTTTGGATTACAGATGAAGTTTTATGAAGAGGGAGATGATGTAGTATGCCTATGGCATCCTTCATCACATTATCAATCGTGGGATAACACATTACATGGTGGAGTGCAATCTGTGCTGTTGGATGAGATTTGTGGCTGGGTAGTATTTCATAAATTGCAAGCATCGGGAGTGACTGCGAAAATGGAAACGCGTTTTCGCAAACCAGTAGTGATACGCCAGAAATGTGTGGAATTGCGTGCACGCCTGCGCGAAATGAGGCGTAATATTGCCATTGTAGATGGAGAAATTAGAAGTGCAGAAGGGGAAATATTAGTGGAATGTACATGCACATATTTTACTTTTGATGCGGCACATGCACCAGAGCATGTTCCATTTAGAGCAACAGAAGTAATCGGGGAAGAATTAACAAGGGAGGAAGTATTAACTAGTTTAGGAGTTTAGTAGATTTCTAAATTCTTACTTAAAAATTCAAAATTATTATGAAACACCATTTTTTACATTATATGGATCAGGTGATCCATAATCGTTGGCGCGATGTCGCCTTTGTGGATTACGGAGAGAAGAAACAATACACCCACGGCGAAGTAGCACAACAAGTGCGCCGCTTTCACAAGCTCTTCCGCCTTATGGGCATTCAACCCGGCGATAAGATTGCCATTGCCAGCCGCAACTGCTCCAACTGGGTAGTCAGCTACATGGCCATCATGTCATACAAAGCAGTGGCAGTGACCCTCTTGCAGGACTTCAAAGCTGAAGACTTGGCGCGCCTCATTGAGCACTCCGATTCGAAGATGCTCATCGTAGGTCCCTATGTATGGCGCGAATTGCAACACCAACAGTTGCCCGAACTGCAAGCCATCATGTCTATGGACGACTTCTCTTTCATTCATCTGGCAGATCCATACAAAGGCCATGTAGAGCATGTAATGACAGAAGAAAGCACCGTGACGGAGACCAACTTCTTCTCCCTCGTGCAAGACGGCGAGATTGATGTGGACTCATTAGCATTGATTAACTATACTTCAGGCTCAACAGGTTCGCCTAAAGGTGTGATGATTAGCCACCGATCACTGTCCAACAATGTGGAGGATGGTTTGTATATCCTGCCTGTCGAACCAGGGCAACGCGTGGTCAGCATGCTTCCATTGGCACATATGTTCGGTCAGTTGGCAGACTTCCTCTATCCATTCAGTGCAGGTGCAACCATCTATTATCTCACCAAAGCGCCTACCCCAAGCATTCTGCTCAAAGCGATGGCAGATGTCAAACCATACTTGGTAGCCACTGTGCCATTGGTGATTGAGAAGATTCACAAGAAGAAACTGGATCCGCTATTGAGCAAGGCAGTGCTGAAGTTCTGCTGGTACACACCAGGTCTTATGAATCTTATCCGTGGTCATGTCAAGAAATCGCTTGTGAAAGCCTTTGGCGGTCAGGTGCGCTACTTCCTCTGTGGTGGTGCCGCTATGAATCCAGTAGTGGAGAAATGCCTCTTGGATGTTAATTTTCCATTGACCATTGGCTTTGGTATGACCGAGTGCGGACCTCTCGTTAGCGGTCTGCCACCTAAATACTTCAAGCGTCGCTCGTGTGGTGCTCCTGTACCGGGCATGGAAGCAAAGATTGACAACCCTAACGAGAAAGGCGAGGGCGAAATCCTCACCCGCGGCGAGAATGTAATGATGGGTTACTACAAGAACGAAGAAGCCACCCAGCAAGCCTTTACCGAGGATGGTTGGTTGCGCACTGGCGACCTCGGCTATATGGATAAAAAGCAGAATATCTTTATCCGTGGTCGTATCAAGAGTATGTTCCTCGGCGCCAGCGGACAGAACATCTACCCCGAGGAGATTGAGGACAAGCTCAACAACCAGCAAGGTGTAGCCGAGTCGATTGTCGTGGAGCGTGAAGGAAAACTCATCGGTCTGGTATTCCCTGATGAAGAAGCCACCAAAGGTTTCTCACTTGCAGAGATTGAGCGCATGATGAAAGATAATCTCCAGAAGCTCAACGACTTGCTACCTTCCTACTCCCGCGTACACGACATCGAAGTGAAGCAAGAGCCATTCGAGAAAACACCAAAGAAGAGCATCAAGCGATTCTTGTATAAGTAAATACTTTAGGGACTTTCAAAACCTTAAAGCAATAAAGGTGATATTACTGTAAGCGAACCATAATAATAATTCATACGGATGCTAATCAGCAGGGTGGAGTAATTTGCTCCACCCTGCTTGTTTATCTTTCTCGCACGCGTATGCGTACGGGTACCTCATTTATTAGTACATTTTTTTGGTCATATATGCAAATAAATTACGCTATTTTTACAATTTTTCTTCTTTATTGTATTTGTCGAATCAGAGATGATAATCTGTACCATGCCATAATAGACCTCAAATAGTACCAAAAAAATGTACCTTTGCGCTTTTTTAACGAAGTAATGCAATTTTCAACCATTAAAATTTATTTTTATGACACATTTTAACACTATTACCAAGTTTTTATTTTTATGTGTAGCGTTTTGTAGCATCGTTGCTTCTGCCCATGCAATCAATGGAACTACAGATGACGGACTTTCATGGGATTTCACAGACGGCGTCCTCACTATTTCTGGTGAGGGAGCAATGGATGATTATGCCACTTCCACTTTCGGTGGCGGCAAGAAATCTCCTTGGTATGCTCATCGTGATTCGGTATTCTCTATCGTAGTGGAGGAAGGTGTAATTTCCTTAGGAACATACGCATTCTCTGGCAACACGAAATGCACAAGCATCACTTTGCCTGCCTCATTGGAGAATGTCGCGGGGTACGCCTTTATGAACTGTTCTACGGTTGTTAACATCGTTAGCAAAGCCATTCTTCCTCCTGTTTGTGCAATGAGCGGAGCGAGCGGATATACCAATTTTAAGAACATACCAAACGAATGCAGAGTATATGTGCCAGAGGCTTCTATTGCTGCGTATCAGGCTGCAGACAGTTGGAGTGCTTTCAGCAATTATCTTCCCTATGTAGAAGGCGAAGATATAGAAGATGGACAGATTGCTGCCCAAGATACCCTGATGACTCTATTGCAGTTTTACAACGATGAAGTAAGTCGTGATGGAGAAACGGTATATATGTGTGCTTGTCAAGCAATTGTAACACACATTGACACGGAAGCACATCGCGTATATATCGAACAATATATCAACAAGGCAGGTGCTGTTGTAGATATTTCGCATGTGTACAACAATGCAGAATGTACGCAAGTAGCAGTCGGAGATGAATTAGAGAACCTGATTGTTGTACTCAAAGAAGAAGGTTCAAATATCATCTCTTATGCCGTTTCACCTGTATATGCAGAGATTAAGAGCCACGGCAAGTATATCAAGAGTGTAGTGGGCGATATAAGTTTTCTAACCACCTATATGACGGGCGACTACTATCCATATGCAGTGATGCAAACCAAGACAGTTGATTTTGGTGCTTTAGCAGGAAAAGTTTTCTCCTATGAGGAAGAAATCGTAGTGAGCGACGCTACAGGCGAGGCTGTTTTGATGCTCTTCCCAGACTGCGACTTGGCTGGCAAAGAGATACCACAAACAGCCACCGTAACTGGTATCAGCATGTCGCTCAGCGAGTTGGTGCTGGGGTTGCGTAGTAGCAGCGACCTAACTGACGCAAAATACAAAACACCTCAAACGGCAGTTGATGAGGTTATTGCAACACAGCACGCTCGCAAGATACTTCGCAATGGACAAATCCTACTCTATCGCAATGGAGAACTTTTTAATGTCATAGGCACGCAAGTTCAATAAACAACTTCTAACAATACACAGATTCTTATGAAACGATTCTTATTATTTCTCCTGTTTATTGGATGTATAGTGATGGCGCAAGCAGAGGCCATCTCATTCAAAACAACCAAGTTATGTAATGATGTAGCCACTCCCATCAATACAACAGTTGAACAGTATTTTCAGATTACAGCCACTGCATCCGCTTTGGAAGCTCCAATGTCTATCTACCTAACGGGCGCAAATGCAGACCAGTTTGCTCTATCGACGGAAACAATTGAGGCAGGTACAAGCACTACAAAGATTTATGTAGCGTTCCGACCAACAAAAATAGGTGAACTAAAGGCTTTTGTCAACTTCGAGTCCCCTACTGACAGTCTAAATCAAGGGGTCTCCATCAAAGCTATGGCGTATGACCCAGCAAACCCACCTACTATTACGATAGACCACGCCAATGTAACGAATTTCACAGCCAACGCAGGAAAACAGCAACAACAGTCATTTGTTGTCACAACTAAAAACCTGCTGGATTGGTCGGGTACAATCATCATTAAAGAGCAGTCAACTCCTGGCACATTTATTCTCACTTCAACCACTCTGCAGAAGAATGCTACACAGACTTTTACCCTTACTTTCTCACCAAAGCAAAAAGGGACTTTTACAGCCACCATTGAGGCATCGGCTCCGCTTGCAGAAAGCGTATCGTTTCAAGTGACTGGCACATGCGCTAACGATGTAGATCCAGAACAAAAAGAAGGGGATGAACTCATTATTGATGAGTCCGATCCATTGGCTCTATATATGTGTACATTTGACGAAACACCACGCAATGGTGCTCTCCAGAATTACAACGGATGGACAAATGTGGCTACGAAAGGAACGCGCGCTTGGTGGGGATATGAGTTTGATGGCGATGCTTGTGCAAAGGTAACACCGTATGTCTATGGCGCAACCAATGAATCGGAATGTCAAATGATACTTATCAGTCCAGCATTGAAAGCCAATACCGAAGTACCTCATTTGGGATTTGATATACGAGGGGATTTCTTGATGGAAGGACAAGTGGGTATTTTCGAAGTACTCTATATTGAAGTGGAAGGCTCTGAACTCTATTTGGAACCTATTCAGATGGCTCTGCCTCACACTGAAGAGGAATCGGGTATGTGGATTCCGTATGTGATGGATTTGACGGGTCAGAATATCGCACCTGTGTTCCATATAGGTTTTTCTTTCACGGGGCTTCGTGGCCCGCATTCCGAAACCTATTATGTAGATAACTTCACATGGGGACACCCTTTGAATATTCCAAGTTCAGTGGAAACGACTCCTACACCAAGCGTACAAACGCGCAAACTACTCCGCGACGGACAAGTAATTATCCTTCGCGATAACAAAGCCTACAATATATTAGGTATCGAATTGTAAATAAAGGTATTAGATAAAATAAGGTATTAACTATTAAATGTTTGAATGTATGAAAAAGATTTTTACACCCTTCTCATTCATCGTAGCAACTCTACTCCTCTGCTCAACAACTGTAAAGGGAGAAGGTGGTACTACAGATGACGGACTTTCATGGGATTTCACCAACGGAGTACTCACCATCTCAGGAACAGGGGCGATGATGGATTATACAACTTATGGCGGTGTTAGATCGCCTTGGTACACATCCAGAACTAATGTCACAAAGATTATTGTCAACGAAGGAGTAACAGCATTAGGAACCTATGCATTTTACAGCAGTATAAATTGTACAGAAATTAGCTTACCCTCAACACTAACAGATATAAAAACCTATGCGTTAGCTAACTGTTCCACTGTAACAAAAATCACATGTAAAGCATCCACACCACCTACACTTCCTGCGCCTACAGCTAATGGTGGAAAATATCAATGCTTCCAAAATGTTCCTACTAATTGTCCTATTTATGTGCCAAAGCAATCCGTAAATACATATAAAGCAACTGCAGGATGGAGTACATTTACGAATTACCAAGAACTTGAAGAAGGTGCTGAAGGTGGTGGTGACTCTCCAGTGCCAGCTACGCCAACGATAACAGTAAGCAAGTCATCGCTGAATATGGGTAAGTTCATACCTGGATATACTACAACATCCAAGACCTTTACCGTCACTGGTCGCGACTTGACCGATGATATTACGCTTGCTGTGAGCGGTAGCGCTATTACTATTGACAAAACGACTATCACCAAAGAAGATGCAGCAGATGGCGTGACCGTTACCGTCGCTCTCGCCCCTACGGCTAATGCTCAGTTTGAGGAGACAATCACGATTGTCTCTACTGGTGCTGACAACAAAACGATTACAGTGACAGGTGCTTTGATGGGACAACAAAACATTGCCAAACTGAGTGATTTGTCTGGTAACGCGATGGATGATATTCTCTATACTTATACAGGCAATACTGCGACCGTTCTCTCCAGCACTACTGACGAGCTAATACTAAAAGACAATGGCGCTTTCACCGTTAATGTAAATGAGGCTCTTACAGGCAAATTGCCTGTAGGTGTGGCCATTAAGGTGAAAAACTTTACATTTACAGCGTTTAGTCAATTTAATGTGATAACAGAAAAATACACCTACACCCTTACTCCAATTACGATTGATTTTGAAACGGAGTATATACGCATTGTGGATAAAGTAGGAAGATATGGTACAATCTGTTTACCATACAATGTGTCTGAATCAAAACGAACAGGTGCTACTTTCTACAAGATTGCGTATAAAGATTTGGCGAATAGTGTCATCGTTCTTGAAGAAGTGGGAGACATGGAAGCAGGTGTGCCTTATATCTTCCATTCAAGTGCATTAGAGATCGTTTGCAACTATGGAATAGATTATTCGTCAGATGCCTCAAGCTATAATGGATTGATTGGTTCGTTCGAACAACGAGAGATATCTGATGGACATGATAACTACTATGTACTCTATAGTAATCAATTATGGAAAGCAGGTTCTGGCGTGAGCGTAGGTGCTAATCGCGCTTATATTGATATTAGTGATGTTTGTGAAGTGGGCGAAGCTCCATCACAAGCGCCAGGACGCAAACGCGTAACGATGGCAGTGGAAGGAGAGCAAACAAGCACTAATATACACAATATTAGTACTACTCAAGGTACTGCAGAAAAAGTACTCATCAATGGTTCGCTGTATGTCATGCGTGATGGTACAATCTATAACATTAGTGGTCAAATCGTAAAATAAGAAAGAGCAATGAAAACATATATCAAACCTACTGTTGTAGTAAGTTCAATAGAACTGGATTATACAATTTGCGCTACTTCAGGTGAAAATAATATTTCTATGAATCCTGGATATATAAACGATATTATTGGTGATTAGTTACACACAGCAAACAATGAAAAAGAAAGAGGATGTGTCAAAATGCTGACACATCCTCTTTCTTTTTCATTTGGGGTGAAGAACTGCCATACAAGGCAGTTTGAGCGAAACGCTCAAAATAATCGTTTAATGCCTTATTTTCTTGGAGCAGGCACGTAGGTTGGATAGAACACTTGTTGCAAGCTATCCACCAAGTTGTGATGGTTCTTCAGCAATACATTCGATGGGAAATAGCACTCGCCTGTGATACCTGGGATAGTGCGGTTAAGGCGAAGCTGACGGCAAATCTCATTACCCTCACGCCATGCAGCAGCACCTTTAGGATTACCCAAATGGTATGGAGCCATACCAATATATACGCGACATTTGTCAGTGGCGTGTTGTGCCCACCAATATGCGAGCGTCTTGTAATCAGCTACTTTCTTGCCAATCTCCCAATAGAGTTGTGGAACAACATAGTCAATCCAGCCTTTCTCCATCCAAAGGAGGATATCGGCATAGAGTTGGTCGTAGTTTTGAAGTCCATTGGTCTCACTACCGCGTGGGTCATTGGCCTTATTGCGCCAGATACCAAATGGCGAGATACCAAATTGTACATGAGGCTTGATGCTCATAATGGTGTTGTGTACTTGCTCTATCGCCAAGTTCACATTGTCGCGGCGCCAGTCGCCTACATTATCAAAACCGCGTGGGTCTGCAGCGAACGCCTCTGCATCAGGGAAATCCTGACCGGAAATAGGATAAGGATAGAAATAGTCATCCATATGGATAGCTTCTATATCGTAGCGAGTAACGAGGTCAGCCACCACTTTGCAGAGGAAGTCGCGCGTCTCTTGCAAGTGTGGCGCGAAGTACCATTGTGTACCATACTTCAAGAACCACTCAGGATGCTTGTGATAGATGTGATTAGGAGCAAGACTTTCTATTTTACTACCGCCACCTGTCACGCGATAAGGGTTAATCCACACATGCACATCTATACCGCGCTTATGTGCCTCCGCGCATACGAACTCCAATGGGTCGTAGGTGGCTGCTTCGCCTTGCTTGCCAGTCAACCAGTGGCTCCATGGCTCCAGTTCGGATTGGTACAACGCATCCGCTGTAGGACGAACTTGAAAAACGATAGCATTGAGGTTCATCTTTTGAAACTCGTCCAACATGGCAATCATATCCGCCTTTTGCTGCTCATAGTTGCCGATAGCTGCTTTGGTAGGGAAATCGATGTTAGCTACTGTGCTCACCCATGTGGCACGAAAATAAGGCTCTGCTGCGCTGCATAGCGCTACGGTCATCACAAAGAGTGATGTCAATAGGGTCTTTTTCATGGTTTTTATCATTTAATTCGTTATTCTTATCTCGACATTGTCTCGAAGGATTATTTCAAAATTTGTTATTCAACACTATTTTGCTGCAAAGGTACACAAAAAAACGCATATCTGCAAGAGAAATGCATGTTTTTGTGTTTAGAAAAGTAAATACGGATTCTCTTTCCCCTTTTTTGATGGGCAAAAGTTGGTTAGCGGTACTTTCGCATACCACTTCGTTACCACTCTGATGTTCATGGGTGGCGGTTGGGCAAGATTCATATTTCCCGTTTTCACTTTTTATTTTCTAAAGGAATAAATGTAGAAGAAAAGCAAAAGACGCCTATCCGAAGTCATCGAATAAGCGCCTTTGGAATAGATAGAATAGGATATTTAATCTAAACAATTATTTCTTTTCAGAGTAATTGTTGATTGTAACATTATTCTCTTTTGATTGTTTGAGTGCAGGAAGTACACTTGGATTATTGAGAATAACATGCTTTTCTATGTTCTCCATATCCACATCTTTAAGTTGTTGAATATCTTGAATTGCAGGACGAGGATTCACATATTTTCCAGCAAAACCAACAACAGAAACTTTAACCTGTTTAGTGCGAGAGTTGTATTCGGTTTTGAAGATAGGGTCAACTATGATGTCTATCTTATTTTGAATGGTAGCATTATACAATGCTTCATCTTTTGCGTTCTTTTCGCTGAGGCACCAACCAGATTCTGCTGTGACGCGGTGTTGGAAATCCACATCAATATCTACCAATGTCGTAGTAGCTTGTAATTGTACGCTATTGATTTTCTCGCTACGACTAGTGTATGTGTAAAATGATGTACTTTTGCATGATGCAAATGATAATATTGTTACGATGCTTATTAAAGCAATTTTTGAAATAGTTTTCATTGTTGTTAAAAATTAAGAAGTTGATAATTAAAAGTTTAGAGCAAGCCCTACTCCTGTTGGAGCCACTTGATAGTTAAATGTAAGTGCTTCTCCATTAACGCGTTTGATGTCTTTCTTTCCTGCACACCAGCAAGGAATACCGATGATTTCAAAAGCAGCACCCATGACAAAAAGAGACATTCCCTTAAACCATGCCTCATCAGCTCGCTCTAGTTTGTCTCTTTCATCGGAGGAACCATGATACCTATCGCTTTGATGGCGTTTCTGATAAATATCAGCAGAAATCCAAGAAACAAGACCAGCTGTTAATATTGGAGTTCCCATTCCTACGAATGCTTTTCCTGCTTTTATTTTTTGCGTACCAACTTTAAAATAATCCTTTTGCTTGGTAGGTTTGATTTCTTCAATAGGCTTCACTACAAGACTTTTTGAATCTTCTACATTGAGTGTGCTTGGATTAAATGATACTGGTGCAAAATTTCCTCCTGTTCCATTCAAAATAATACTACCATTTACACTATTATCTTCTGGTTGTGCATATGGTTGATAATTGGGATCGGTAAGTAATTTATACTTTTCGATGGTCTCCATATCAACCTCTTTCAGTTGTTGAATCATTTCTTCATGACTGATAGCCTTTTTATACATACCCGCATAACCTAAAAGCTCTGCTTTGTATGCAAAGTGCCAAGGTGCTCCATCTGCTCTTGAAAAGATAGGAGAAATGGTGTATTTCCAAATAGGATCAACCACTACATCAATTTGATTTTCTCTAATAGCCATGTGTTCTGCTTCCTCACGAGCGGCACTTTTGGTTGCCTGCCAATTAGATGTAGCATGAATACGGCGAGAAAAATCTACATCTATTTTTGCGATTTTATCTTCTCCTATCAAGTCCCCTCCGCGTATGTATTGCGCCCGCGAAGAATGTTCTGTGGCAACATCCAAAGTGCCACAACTTGAGAAAAGGCCAATCAACAAAAATAGTCCAAAAAATAATTTTTTCTTCATATGATTTTGTTGTATTGTGGGAAGTTGGCTCCAAACCACCCGTGAATAAATAAAGAAAGCGTGGAACCTCTTTTTGCTTATTCTTAATAACGAGGTACCGGAAAGACCCTACACACAAGAATAAACAATGAATGCCCACGCTGATATGCCAATCGTTGTGAAGCACAACGAAAAATACATACCAAGGGGCATTTATCGCTCTCTTGTTTCGGGTGTGTGAAAATTTCCGGTTTTCGTTATTCCAAAACAAGCGCCAATAAACGCCTTTTATTATGTCTTTGAAAGATTCTTGTTAGGGTGAAAGGCAGACATACCCGCCCACATTCCCCAGCGTGAATCATTTCGACTGCAAAGGTAGTGAAATATTTTGAGATGTGCAAGAGTAGTACAAATAAAAATGCCATTTATGCGAATTTTGCATAAATGGCAGGGGATTTTGAAATATTTATAACCTTGTTATATTACTGGGTATTGATACGGTTTTTCAAGAAATAGCAGTACTCTTGCAAAGAGCGTGTCATCACCTCTTGTGGGATAAGCATACGCTGATATTCTGCTATCATAGTTGGACTAAGTGAACGACTTAATGTATATTCCACCATACTACGGTCAGCAGACGGACAGAGAATAATACCGATACTTGGATTCTCATTATCACGCTTCACATCACGATCAAGTGCCTCTAAATACATATCCATTTTTCCAACAAACTCGGGTTGGAAGTCTACAGCCTTTAACTCAATAGCTACCAAGCATTGTAATGCACGATGGAAAAACAACAAATCAATACGTTTGGTTGAACCACCTACTTCTACTCCATATTCACTATCAATAAAGAGAAAATCCTTACCCAATTCGAGGATGAATTCCTTCATGTGCTGAAGCAGACCTTTGTGCAAATGATGCTCGTTATGCTTTGCTGGGAGATGAAGAAAATCAACAAACGCTTTGTCTTTGAGCATAAACTCAGTATTAGGGTATTGGGCAATCATCTTAGGTGAAAGCATCTTTTCTTTTCCCATTAAAGATGAGTAAGTTTGATTGACTATACAGCGTCGCAATTCTTCCGTCTTTAGTCGTTGTTGTGATGCGTACAACATATAGAAAATGCGTTCATCGTCTGTTTTGCATCGGTTGATAATCTCTACATGATTGGTAAAGGTCGTAGCAGCCAATACTGGTGGGATTATTTTGCGAGATTGAACATGATTAATTTGTGCAGTTGGTAACTGCACCATTGGGGCGGTGGTTATTTGTGCAGTTGGCAACTGCACAAATTCATCCACATGTAGCGATTGTGCCAAAGTATGGAATTGGTCATGCGAATATGTGTCGTAGAACTTGACCATATTATACAGATTTCGCTTGCTATATCCGCGCAATTTGGGATTATGTCGCTTGATGTAGTCTGCCAAATCACTGACAACCTTATTACCCCATTGAGCAGATTGGAGTTGGTTAGAGATATACTCTCCAATGGTCCAGTTAGTGAGCAAAATCTCAACATTTACATGTGTCACTGCTGATAGCTGATGGTGCTCAATAATAGAGAGAATATACTCAAATTGTTTCTCTAACTCCGTATTGGACAGTATTATTACACTTGATGTCTTTGGCATAATTGGTAAGTTGTTTATTCCGAGTGCAAAGGTAGTGAATTATTTTGGATTGAGCAAGAAAAATCGCTTTTTGGGCGATTTTTTGTTTAGTGGACGGCGCTTTATGCCTATAGTTTAAGTTTTAGAAATATAAGTAAATCTTAATAAAAAGCACTTTGTCTTATACTGAAATAGGTTTACTCATAAAATGAATAAAAAGTATCAATTATTAAGATTCAAGTTTTATGAAGCGAACTCTAAATCGTTATTCTCCCTCGTTCAAGCAACAAGTTTTGGATGATTATTTTCA
>JAZNRY010000099.1:0-5529 GCA_045590995.1 Paludibacteraceae bacterium
TTGGCGGCGGTTGCAAACATAAGAGTTTACAATGCAGAAACTCTTGCCAAGTCGTTCAGCGAGCCAAGTTTGTTTGATGCCGCGCTCTTCGAGCACCTCTTTTATGCGGTTCATGGGTTTATCCATTTTGTTATTATTTACGATTTTACCACAAAGTTATAAAATATTATGCAATATAAAGAGAAAAAGAGGGAGAAATACACCTCCCCATTGTGGAATAATGTGCATTTTGCCTTATAGATTGTAAGTAAGATTGGGTTTAGCTATACATAAGGCATAAATGGGAGGGGATTAAGTTGGTATAGCATCATTTGTCCGACCGTTACAAAATTTATTTGTAAGCCTCGGAAAAATGGTCAGAATAGATTGGTGTTTCAGAATAGATACCATTTGTCCGAAGCAATTAGAAAAATTCTAATACCCTCGGACAAATGCTCTGCAGATGTCTCTGATTCGGGAGTACAATTAACAACAATGCTTGCACAAGCAAAAATAGCACCCGTAAAGAGTGCCATTTTAATCATTTATGATTGATTTAACTATTTGATAATCAATTACTTATTTTCCGATGCAGAATGCATAACTATTTGATAATCAGATAGTTATGATTTTGAGGCACAAATGGGGCGAAAAAAATGACAAACACTGATAAACAGTGAGAAACCATAATTAAATTGTCCGGTGCCCTAATTCGAGTGTAAAGATAGTAAATTTTCATAGATAATCATAATAAATAATAAATAGAGTGTTAGACTATAACTTATATTCTTTCGTGGCTGATACTTGATAAGTAAATGATCGTATTAACATTGAATGAAAACTTTATATTATATTTGTAGGAGAAGATAAAATAGGGCACATGAAGCAGTATCGCAGCCATTCAAATTACTCGACCAATTTATTCAAAAGAAATATGTTGAGCGTGGCGAGAAGGACGGCTGTTGGATAGTGCTTGTGACGCGATAAAGGCGGTGTCTTATAATTATTACAGATGAACAGTGTTCTATCTTTTTAGAATATAATTTTATTACAATGAATAGTAAGTAGCACTTATATTGTTCAGAATCTATGAAACAACCACCTATTATAAACCTGCTAACTTATAGATTGCCTGGCAATATTACTCGTCCTATCTATTTGGAATATAATACCAGGAGAAGGGAACTTGATAGAATATGGGCTAAGCATGATAATAATTATCAAGTACTCCAAAACCATATGTCCACTATAGAGGCATTGTTAGCCATTAGTATATTTTATAGACATGTGATGGGACACATGCAGGGGGCAGTGTCCTTCTATAAGACTATTAAACAGAAATCTGGCATGGGGGACATGTCGGCGATCAAAGTTGGAGATGCAGTATTTGATAGCGAGCAACAAAGGTATCTGCTATCTGCAGTAATCAATTTCAATAAAATTCAAAATAAGTATCAGTTAGCACCTATATTCTTTGAATACTCTGAAACCATCCAGTTTCTGAGAAATTGTAAGGATTTATTCTATACAAATGAATATGAAGAAGACGACTCCATTTAAAGCACCATCAGACTTTGAAAAGGACCTGACAGACTTTTCGAACAAGTATAATATATTGCTTGCAAAACACGCAAAAAGAATAAGTGACTATTTTGAGATGACCTGCTATAATTTTGTCATCCAATATTACGAGAAAAAAGGCTATGAGTTGGAAGCGCAGAACTTGCAGGGTGGAAAATTCAAGTTCAAGTGTAGCCCAACAGGACTACTAAAGAACTTCTCATATTTCAAGGCGACAAAAAAGGGTAATTGCGATATTGATGAGGTTGTTTATATCTATCACAACGCCACAGCGCAGTCCGCATTTGATGATAATGTATTTACGACGCCAGACATTGTAGTATCAAACTCCAATAGCCCTGCAGAAACTAAGGACTACTATGCAACCAAGAAAACGCTATCATATATTCCCAAAGAGAGTCTTGTTACTTTTTGCGAAGCAAAGCATCTTACTCCTTTTCCTGAATTGATGGTGAACTTTATCGGGACTATTCATGAATTGAGACCAAACTGTTTAGATACTGATAATAGTAGTTATGCCGGTTCTGAACATATAGCTCCTTCACTTATGATGTCCGGAACATTTGGTAGGCCAACAAAAAGAATAAAGTACTCCTTCGAGAAACGGTATTATGTGAATTTCTTCGACAATATGTTTGACGATAATTCTATTAGACTAATGTCTAAATATGGCATTGAGCTGATTGCGACTTTGAGTAAAAAAAGCGATAACGCTCCGCTATTATAAAATTTGCAGACAATCATAGATTTACAAGAAGAGGTATTTTTACATTAAATTGTTGCACGAGCGATAATGATGACGACAGAAATAAATGAACTGTTTGCCGAAGAATTAACCTTGCTGAAGAAGATTCAAAAGTACGGGAGAGAACATTCACATGGTAAGTTTGGACGGGTTGAGAAGGTTAAGCAACTTATATTGTACCGTATATACTCAAATCTGTATTCATCACTGCTATTAACTGCTCAGGCTTTGAAAACTAAAAGGATTTCATTTTTTCAGTTACCGATAGGATTGTTGTTGCGTTGTTGCTTTACAGACAGTTTGTTCGCCCTATATATACAGCGTGCTGGCAAGGAACGATCTTACGAGGAACTGGATTTGAGAATAATAGAGTATGCTAACTCTATGTTGGATCGCAAAGAGGTGTACAGAGATCAGGTGAAAAGTACGGGAGTAATACATGATGATGCTTTTATAGACCATTTATGGGAGTTAACGATGGAGGACAATTGCTTGGGACTGCTGCCACTTGATGACAATCTGGAAGAGTTAACAGTAAGCAAGCGGTCAAAACAACAATTGAAAGATGAAGGTTTTTCGAAGGTACAGAGTATTAAAACCAAAGACATTGTAGCCTTTTTAACTGAGATACCAGAACTTAAAAAGGTGGCAACACGATTGTTTCACTATTACAAGTATTTCTCGCAATATGAACACTTCTCGGAAAACGGGCAAGGTGATGTGCTTGTGTCGTCGGAAAAGGATGGTAATGATAATATCCATTTACCATCTGCCATCAGAGCATTGAGTGCAGGAGTGGAGATTATGATGAATAATTATGGATAACAATGAATTATCAAATGCTGAGTTTGAGAACTTTTAGGTGTTTTTCTGCTATAACTTAATATAAGCCAAATATGAAGATTCATTTCAATCGCATATATATTATTGAATCACTTAGAAGTAGTGATAGAAAAACAGGAACAGAACTATATGACGACCTTTTAAGGTGGAAGCAAATAACGCATCCTGATTTTGAAGCTGTTTTAAAAACACCAACTACGAGAGATGAATTCATTTCATTATTTGATAGTATATTGGAAGATTGTGTGAACAATGGTATAGCCCCAATTATTCATTTTGAGATACATGGTTCATCTGACCATTCTGGATTGGTACTAACATCTGGAGAATTTATTAGTTGGGAGATGTTATGTCAAAAGTTAAGGCCAATCAATCATCAATTAAAGAATGAGCTATTTCTAACAATGGGAGTCTGTCATGGATGTTATTTTATGGAAAAAGAAGTAGTTGACAAACCTGCTGTATTCCAAGGTATCGTTGCTTCTTTTGATATTTTATACAATGATAGTATTTACATTCAATTTCTTGCTTTTTATGAAGAATTGTTCACTTCTTTTGATATCAATTTAGCATACAAGAAATTAATTAATGCTAACCCTGATGCATCTATTAATTATGCTTGTTATAGTGCGGAATTAATTTTTGCAATGGTTCAAACCGATTATGATGACAAACAATGTACCCCAGAGGCATTTAAGCAAAGAGTGCTGGACGAAATTAAAGAGGGTAAATTGCCATCTATTAATCGCCAAGATAAACGCCGTAAGATTCGTGAGTTCATTAAGATTGGATTACAAACCAGAGAAAAGTATTTTAAAGAAGCATATAGAACCTTTTTTATGTTAGATGACTATCCTGAATTGGAAGCAAATATCTCTTTTCCATGTAGTATATCTCAAATGAAAAATTGGTACAAGGGGATTTGATTATAAATACCATGTGTAAAATGGTATAACTATATTGTTCCATCCAACTTAATCCTGCACTCCGATTCGGTGTGCGACATCTTGCGCTCGATGGTTGAGACTTCTATGTCGCGGAGAGCGTAAGCAAAGACATTCTTAATGAATGTGGCGGTGTGGATGCGCCTTTTGCCAAATGCTTTGCCGATGTTCCAGCCGAAGTGCATCAGGTCAATGCTTTTGAGTTCTGAATCAAACGATACGGGCGATACCTCGCGTGGGGTGTCGCCCAAACTATATTCGGTAATATACCCACAAAGTCGGTCAAGTTCCGCTTCGCTCATATAGGCGACCATTGTCTGCTTGGTGTAATCGAGTACACGCTCCAACTTCTCTTGCGATGCACGCTCACGCTTGGCAATAGCACTGGCACGCAATACCTCATACTCCGATGGCTGTGGGGTAGTCTCGTTAATGGCAACCTCCTCGGTTGGCTCGGCTACGATAGCGGTAGCCTCGGCAACAACAACCACCTCTTCCAACTTTTGAAAGGCTGGAAAGCGCATCAAGAACTTCTCCATTCGGGGTAGCAGCAACTCATTGAGCGTCATTTGCAGACTGATATATAGTGCCGACAACACAACCACCGTTGCAAAGAATCCAACCGCTGCACTGAACTCATCATTCCCCTTGATAAGCAGGAACTTTCGCGCTAATACACCAAAGAGCACCGGTGTGCTTTGTGTGAGAAGATGCCGGTACGCAATATGTTAGAGCCGTCTGAAATCAAATACTGGTAATATTTTGAATAGAAAAAGAATTTATAATTCCTTTATTGTACAAATTATTGCTATATTTGCCATATGAACAGAGCTTTAAGTGAAATAGGGTCTGTCCCTGTTACGACTTCAATCATTGAATCGTTATATCCTGAACTCAAGTCACCGGCTAAGAAGGTTGTCTGGCTTGAGAAGAATGGGTATATTATAAGATTAAAGAGAGGTCTTTATGTGGTCAATTCGGAACATTCAGGAAAGACCCTTTCGAGTGAGTTGATTGCCAATCATCTCTATGCGCCTTCGTATATCTCGATGTCAACTGCATTGCGATACTATGGACTTATCCCTGAGGCTGTATATGCCCATCAGTCAATGACAGTGAAACACTCACGAAGTTTTCAAACCCCGATCGGCAGTTATGATTACAAGTATATATCAAGAGAGGCTTTTTCAGTAGGAGTGCAGAGTAGCCACAAGGGCGACTATGCGTTCCTTATGGCATCTCCCGAAAAGGCTTTGTGTGATTTGATTGCCAACTCCTCAAAAGTCAATCTTCGATATATGAAGGATGTGGAGATATATCTTGAACAAGATATCCGCATGGATATGGATGAGTTCTATAAGATGGATGCAAGCTTATTTGAAGATTATATCAAAGTTGGCAAAAAGGCTGATTCTATTTCAACACTTTTAAAATTCC
>JAZNRY010000100.1:0-5137 GCA_045590995.1 Paludibacteraceae bacterium
ACCACAGTCACGAGGTTGGCGATGATACCTTTTACTTTTCCTGTTGTCATATCTTTATTGTAAATTTATTCCTTTTTTCATATCACTCACCAACTCTCTAAAGACCTTCTCACCCTGTTCTACTGTGAGGAGAGCCCAACGATTCAGCATTTCTGCTTGCAAGTAGTAAGCCAATACATTTTCTATCGAGAAGTTCACGAACAGTGTCTTCTCTTCCAACCATGCAAAGCGGATGGCGTCCATCTGTTTCTCACGCTCCATGAGGTTATCAATCTCCACGAGCGCCATCACTTCCGACAGATTATCCATCACGCCTGCCAAGCCAAAATCCTTTTGTGGCAAGTCCTTTCGCAATATCTCTGCCACAGGGTTATGCCCAACGATTGCCTTACGCACATCAAAACCGTGACGACGACAAATAGTTGCTGCCAACACATTGTTCATGTCTTGGTTGAACGCAAACCATTTGCGAACGAACGCGTTTTTGCTCGCAAGACCCATTTCGTATAACACCTGCGTGCGCAAATCGGTTTCCGACAACACTTCGCGTGCGTCTTCCCACCATGTTGGCTGATTCAAGATTGTCTCGTCATACTCGGCAACCTTATCCAGCACTTCCTGCGCATCAGATGGCATACGCAACATTGAAAGCAGTTGCAGATCTTTCTCGGTGAGTGTCTCACCAAAAAGCTCCAAGAGAGCCTCCATCGACATTGGAGCCTCTCCACCTGCTTTCAAATCAGGCAAACCAGCCAATAAACATTCGTATCCCATTAGAACAACAAATCAATTAACTGTGGACGCAAGAACTCTTTGAAGTACTCTACAAACTCCTTCTCGCCGAAGTTCAACTTGTAGCCACCTTTCTCTGGTACGATAGCGAAATCGGTCTTGATGCCTTTCACTTCGTTAATCTTCACGCCTTTTTCGAGCAAACCTTTTGCATTAGCAGCAAAGTATTTCTTCAAAGCCTCTGCATCTTTTGCCTCGATGGTCACATTGCCGTCTTTCGCCATTTGCTCAGCGAGTTTAGCGATCACGCCTTGCATGAATTTAGCGTCAGCGGTAGCAGCTTTCACGCTGTCAGCAGCCACTTGCTCGGTGAGCAGGTTGGTTACCTCTGTCTTGAGTGCGCTTACGCTTTGCTCAGCGAAGAGTTTCAACTCGGCACGAGTGTTCTTGTCCATCTCTGCCAATTTTGCTTCTGCAGCAGCCAATTTCTCAGCTGCCTCTTTCTCGGCTTTAGCCACGATAGCTGCAGCTTCGTCTTGTGCTTTTTTCACGATTGCAGCTGCCTCGGCATTACCTTTCTCCACGCCTTCCGCGTAGATTTTGTTGGTCAATTCTGATAGATTCATTTTGTATATTTTTATTAATTATTTCTCGTGTTTTTGCCATTCCTTAGGGCATTTTCTACGACACTATTCACAATGCCCCAAAAATCCGCGCAAAATTACTAAAAATTTTCGACATACACAAATAATAATTGAAAATTATTGTTTTATTGCTGCGTTTTCAACTTTCTCAACAATTGCGCAGCAATATAGCATTGTATTTTGACATACTGTTTCTCACCTCGTTTTGGTTTATCCAGTTGCTCCTCAAACAACGCTTGCCAGTGTGCCAAACGCTCAGGATCGTTCATTTCGGCAGTGGCTTGCTGCTGTGCCACTTTGAATAGTTCGCGATTAGCTTCCGCCCCTGCCGACCATTTTCCTTTATGCAAATGATAGGTGTACATCTCTTTGGGTCCTAATCTTGGAGTTCCGTTTTTTGTTTTTCCATAACATTTACGACGTGTGACCATGACAGAGTCATTGCCACGATTCATACAGATTTTTCCGCGCACATCTTCCACAGGTGCCATGTAAGTTACTTGTGACATAGATTTTAGTTTTTAATTAAGGTTAATATTTCTTTGCCTTTTTCAATTTTCACCTTTTAGTTTTCCGTTTTCACCTTCACCCTTTCACCATTAGGCGCTTCGCGCCGTCCCATAATAGCTTTCCCTCTCGCACCGCACTATTACCGCACAATAACCAGACAATAACCGCACAATTCGTGGCGGTTACAGTACCTATATATTTCCAATCTGTGCAAACTCCGTTAAAGAGATTTTAGGTTTATTTATGGGACTTATATACCTGTTGACACTTGTTGTTGAAGTGATTATTCTTTTGTTTTGCCCACCAATGCAGCGCGCTGCATTCATTTGGGCAACAAAAGAAGTTTCTTCGAATTGACATTAATTGACATCAATATTGACCTAAATTGTCGTTTATAATAAAATCAGTGTCAACTTGTATATAATTCCCTTATTTTATCATCGATAAGGTAATTAGGTCTTTATTCTTTGCTCCTTGTTCTTGGTTCCAAATCAACTGTAAAGATACGAATAAATTGTCGAATTTCCAAATTTTTCTAAAGAAAAATGCAAAAAATCTCGTTTTTGCTAACCCCATATATCAATTTACCGCTCGGTGTTAATTCGCCGAGTAAATATTCTTCCACTACGCTCGACGGTTTCCCGTCTCGCCTGTCCCGGCTCCCCTCCTCTAAACCTTAAAACAACAGCGCCTTTAGCGCGTCCTCTAAACAAAATCGCCCCAATTGGCGATTTTATTTGCATATATGCAATAAATTTTGTACCTTTGCAGAGTGAAAACAAACTATATACTTTAACGAATCTAATTTTATACCATCATGAACGAAGAATACCCAGAAAAATCCTCGCGTGGACTAATTAATTTGTTGTTAATCATTGCTATAGTCGTTGGCATAATTGCCATGATGTGGACAGTAGGCATATTTGGCAATACAGCAGAAGATGTTGAAATAAATGCTACTGAAGAAGTAGTTGCTGCTGCAACTGATGAAGATTTTTCTATCACCAAGTCTGAATGGACTACCATGCAGAAGCAACTAAAGCAGTTGCAAAATGAGGTAAAGACCCTGCAAACTGAAGTAAATACCCTCAAAAAAGGGCAATCTGCTGCACCCCACTCTACAATGGTTACTTCCCCTGCCAAAACAACTACTGCTACTTCTTCGGAGAAGACAACTGCAACTACTTCACCTAAGGCTACCACCAATCCCAATGCTATTACATTGGCGAACTATGCACACGATTGGGTAAAATCAGATGCCACAGTTGCATTCAAGAACAACACAGAAAACACTATCACTTCAATCAGTGGACGTATGATTTATTACGATATAAAAGGCAATATGCTTGATTATCAAGACTTCAAGAAATCTGTTACCATTGCTCCAAACATGGTAAAGAGCATCACTTTATCAGGCTATGGACATAGAGAACATTATGCTTATTATAAAAGCGCAGTTCGATCTGACATGGCAGACCGCAAATACAAAGTTAAATTTGAATTGAAGTCGTATACGGTAAAATAATAGGGGAATATAAAAAAATCCCACGGAGTACGCGGGATTGAGAAATCTACGGCTTATAGCCTTGTTGTGTAAAGTCACACAAAATGTATCTTTCGGCTGCAAAGGTACAACAAAATTTTTAAATAGCAAAATTTTTAACCTAAAAAAATACAAAAATATTATGAAACAGAAAATTCTAGGTTTAGATTTAGGTACTAATAGTATAGGTGTCAGCGTTCGCAATACCCAAATTTCAGGTACAGTAGACCAACAATTAGAGTATTTCAGTTCTATTATATTTCCATCAGGTGTGGGTACGGGTAAGAGTGGAGAGTTCTCTTATGCTGCTCAACGCACTGCATATCGCAGTTCTCGTCGTCTGCACCAATCTCGCCGCTATCGCATATGGCGTACATTAGAAGTCTTGATAAATCATGGATATTGCCCTTTAACTATGGATGAATTGGATCAGTGGCGTACTTATGACAAAGCCACTGGTCGAAAACGCCAATATCCTATTGAGGCATACCAATTCGAGCAATGGGTACGATTGGATTTTGATTGCGACGGCATACCAGAATATAGCAGTCCTCATCAATTGCGTGCAGAATTGATGGAGCGTCAATTTAATTTTAACGATACCATAGAGCGTTATAAATTAGGGCGTGCACTGTATCATATCGCTCAGCATCGAGGTTTTAAAAGTAGCAAAGGTGAGTTACTGAAAGATCAAGAGAGTATCTCAAATGGAGAGGAGTACGAAATATCTGATCAACTCAAAAAGTCGGAGGAGAAACTGGCTAAAGGTTTGGTGGAATATATGGAGCAAAATGGTTGCCCTACTGTTGGTTGTGCGTATTACCATATGGAGAAGAATGGTATTCGCGTGAGGGATAACAAGGAACTGCAAGCCGTTCGTTCGCAATACGAACAGGAGATTAAAGCCATCTTTGAGTATCAAAGTGGTTTGGATTGCGAGAGTGAATTTTATACACATATTACCAGCCGCAAAAAAGGTGAAGGTAGTATATTCTACAAACGCCCATTGCGTTCTCAAAAAGGCACGATAGGTAAGTGTACCTTAGAGAAGAATAAATCTCGCTGCCCAATTAGCCGTCCAGAATTTGAGCAGTTCCGTGCATGGACAGTCATTAATAATCTGCGCTATAAGACATCGGATGATACAGGTAAAGCAGTAAGAGAATTACCATTGGAATTGCGTAAAAGATTATACGAAAATCATTTTGTGCGCGTTTCTAACTTCACAATGAAAGATGTGTTGAAGTGGCTGCAAAAGATGGATAACTCGATTCGTGAATTGAATTATGATGATAAAACGAGTGTATCAGGTAGTCCAGTATGTGCAAAACTGCGCGATTTGTTAGGCGATGATTGGCAACATGCTACATTATCAGGATATGATTATGAAGAACTATGGCATGTTTGCTTTGACGCAGACAAAGAAGAAGATAGCTTTGTAAGGGAGTTCGCTAAGAATCATTTGCATGCGGATGAAGATATCACTAAAAAAATAGTATCGCTATGGGGTAAGATAACAACGGATTATGCTTCACTATCTCTTAAAGCTGTACGCAATATCCTGCGAATGCTGCAAGAGGGGTATATTTATTCAGATGCGGTGTTGCTCGCTAAATTGCCAGATATCTTTGGTAATAATTGGGATAAAGTAAAAAATGCTATCTTTAAAGAATACCCTTGTATTAAAGCGCATATTGAAGATAATCGT